>JBLNGL010000283.1:0-5548 GCA_050264735.1 Ignavibacteria bacterium
AGGCGAGTTCATTCCGGGATCTTCCGAACGAAAGAAGATGCTGAAACCCGCTAAACGGCGAGGCAGGCAAGTTTAGAATGACAGAGGCAAGAAGTCAAAAAAGCCATTCAGGAGGAATTAATTTATTCAGCTGTTCACGGTGAGCCGGGGAGAGAAGATTTATCCCGATCTGGAAGGAAGCATTTGTCCAGCCGAATCCTTCGCGGGTAATGTATGCAAACTTGGTTCCTACGTTTCCATATTCGGCAAATACATCATGGGAGCGTTTTACAACATCGAATTTTTCAGGAACAGTTCCGTTATAGTTTGCCGCATTTGAGGAAATTGTATAAAGCCATTTATATACCAGCTGCTGTACTTCATCATTAAAATTGTAATTTGATAAACCTTTCCATGCAATTATCTGATGAGGAGCCCATCCGAATGGAAAATCCCATTGCCGTAAAGGCCGTTCTTCCGATACCGCACCTCTCGATTCTTGGGTTGAGCCTCCAATTCCTCCCGGGAATTCAAGCAGCGGGAGAGCATTTTCTACTAATGATGCAGCTTGTTCTTTATCAGCCAATCCTGCCCAAAGAGGATAAAATGTTGTTGCACTAACATATCCTGTTTGTCTCTTTTCTATAAAGTTATAATCAAAAAATATCCCTTTTCCTGAATCCCACAAATATTTGTTTATCAACTCCTTCCGCTTCTCAGCCCGCTCAAACCATTCGGAATCTTTTTCATTGTATTGACCAGTCCGGAAATTTCCTCCGAATTCATCCCGGATTAATCCTGCAATATCGGTTTCGTACTTATACAAAAGAGAATTTAGATCTACTGTCAGAAGATTTGCACATTGATCAATTAATCTGTAGCTGGTATCATGACCGGATTCTCTCATTGCCCTGTCGTGTATAAAAAATTCGTCCAGCTCCGGTTCTTTTATCTTACCCGATTTATATGCTTCTTCAAAGTCATGAACATTCATATTGTGCTTCATTGCGTACGGGGCAAGCACTTCATCAAAATGCCCCGGCTCTACTTCGGGGGAAATTCCTGATCCGGTATCAAAATACCTGCTCAATCCGGTTGATGTAAGATGATCTTTTCCCATCCATACTTCATTATATTCTTTCATAGCTGCTTTAAGAGATTTGCTGAGCCATTCCTTTGCTGATGAATCTTTTGGAAGAGATTCTAGAACTGCTTTGATCATTGATGTTAAAAACGGCGGCTGAGAGCGGGTAAGGTAATAAGTCCGGTTTGCATTAAGAATTTTTCCATAGTTATTTATTTCATATACAAAATTATCAACCATATCTTTTGCCAGATCAATCCGTTTATCCTGAAGAAGCCCTAATGTGATGAAATAACTGTCCCAGCCGTACATTTCATTAAAGCGTCCGCCCGGTACGACAAAAGGAATTGCATTTACTTTCCCGTCAGATCCTTTTCTTATTCCAAGCGAGAGGAGACCATGATAACCGTCCAGCTTACGGACGTATTCACCTGAAATATTATATGAAATCTTTTCAACTTTTACATTTGGAAATTTTTTTGCAATATCTGAATAAAAATTATATGAAAGATTATCATTAGATGGTACATAAATATATTTGTGTCCATCCGCAGTTTGGGTTTTTTCATCGTCCAGAATTTTAGCTAAACCTTTTTCATCAATCCGGCGGGTAAGCCCGTCCCAGTAATATTCCCGGATCATTCCAGATATTCTTTCCACAGGCGGTTCAAATATTTTCTTGGGATTAAGGGAAGCAGTGTCCTTCCCGGCTTCTTCGGCAAGTTTCAGCTCCTGGAGAAGATTGGAAAGAAAATAAGTCCCGGAAACTTCATAACTCTGATTGTTCATCCCTTTCAACCAGAATTTTTTATTGCCACGTTCTGTTCCGTTTATCTGAGCATCCTCGATTGTTATTTTTTTATCCTGATCCGTGTCTTCATCTTTTTCTAATGCAGATAGGTTGCTTTTTATATCTGCAAGTATATTGTTTCCGTTATTCAATTCCTGAGCATATAGTCCGGAAATTTGAAGTGCCAGATAAAGTAAAAAAATCAATGCCTGGATTGAATTTTTATTTATTTTCATTTTTTCCTTTGCAGGACGAAGCGAAGTTTCGTCCAAAATAATTTTTAAATCGGGGACACAGTTACATCCCATAAATTTAAATGGTCGAAACTTCACTTCGACCTGCAATTAAATATTGAATGGGAAACTAAAAAAATAAAATTAAAGATTCTATGAGGCAGGCTGCGAAAAAAAAATCATATAAAGAGACAAAAAATATATTGATCGATTATTTTTAACCTGATCATCCCTTAATCTCATTAATTAACTCCTGTTTTAATTCCCAAAGCTTTTGTGAAATTGAAACATGATAGAGATGCGGATTGATTAGTCTTTTTACTCCCGGATCGAGCCTTTCCAGATCACTAGCTCGTTTTATTCTCATTACTTCAATAGATGGAAAATCATAAACAATTTTTCCGTCTTTTATTATATCAACCTGCAGCTGCTCAATCTCTTTGCAGTCAGATGTCTGCAGTATTCTCGTCTTTGCATGATCCCAGGAATGATGCAGCATAATATTTCCCTGAGTTTTCCCCGGAATTTCTTCATCTTCCAATGTAAGAAGATCAGCAGTAGCATTATTATTTTTATCATACAAGCGTCGCAAACACTTTCGACCCGGATTAGGGATTTTTTCATTTGATTCGGAAATTTTTATAGCAGGTTTCCAGATTCCGTTGGCTTCCATTCCAACGAGCTTATAAACTCCACCAAGCGCTGCGTCTCCTGCAGACGTAATTAATTTTGTACCTACCCCGTAAATTAATCTTTTAATCAGCTTATCCGGATCAACATTATACTTTGGAGCTTCAAAAGTAAGCTGTGTAATTATCTGCAGGATGTTCAATTCATCCAATTCATTGGAGAGAACAATTTTCACATCTTCAAAGCCTGCTTGATCAAGCAATCTGGCCGCCATAATGCTTAAATAAGCGAGATCTCCGGAATCCAATCTGATCCCCGCGGGCCGGTGCCCTTTCTTTTTTAATTTTTCAAATACCTTTATTGCATTTGGAATTCCACTGGCAAGTGTATCAATTGTATCAACCAAAAGAATACAGTCATCGGGATAAAGTTCAGCGAAGGCAGTGAATGCATCCTCCTCTGTACTGCCTGATGCTAGAAATACCTGAACCATACTATGCGCGTGAGTTCCTTTCGGCGGATAGCCCAGCACATATGAAATTCCGACATTTGAACTAAAATCTGCGCCGCCGATCAAAGCGGCTCTAGCTCCGGCATTCGCTGCACGGTCCTGTGCACGCCTTGCACCGAAATCAATTAATGGCTGTCCGTTTCCTGTTTCTTTAATTCTTGATGCTTTTGTGGCAATCAAGGTTTGAAAATTAAGCTGGTTAAGCAAAGAAGTTTCTAAAATTTGAGCAAGAGCGAGCGGTCCCCAGACAGTTGTTAATGGAGTATGCGGATGTACAACACGTCCCTCTGGTACAGCTTTAATATAGAAGCCGTCAAAGTTCCCATCTTTTAAAAGCCAATTTAAAAAATCAGTATGAAAAAGCTTTTCTCCATTTTGGGTTTTATGATCCTGCATGAATTCAATGTCTTCTTTCCTGAAACTTGAATTCATCATCCAGTCGATGAACCATTCCAATCCGGCATTTATGCAGTACCCGGCTTTGTGCGGACCATAATCAGGATAATTGCGGAAGAAATGATCGAACTGGACTTTTTTTTCATGCAGGCCCAGCTTGAAATAAAGCTGCGCCATTACAAGCTGGTATTGATCTGTAAAAAGAATTCCTTCAGTGGTCTCTTGATCAAACTTTTTCAGCATAGAATAATCTTTCATTATTTGTCTGCTTATTAATTTAGTCTAAACGATTTGTAAATTCAAAATCAGCCGGCTGAAGGTTAAATTGCTAAATTGTTAAATCGATATTTCAGCAGTTCAACAATTAGACAGTTTAACAATTTAACAGTTTAATCGAGAAAAAAATTCGGCAATTCAACATTTTTACTTAATTTTGTATTCGATCTTTTTTGAAAAAAGTTAGAAAATTCACTCATAAGATATAAGGAGTAAAATTAATGACTACAATAATTGATGTCATTGCCAGGGAAATTTTGGATTCACGCGGAAATCCGACAATTGAAGTTGATGTACAGCTTGAGAGCGGAGCAATAGGAAGAGCGGCAGTCCCAAGCGGCGCTTCTACCGGTGAACATGAAGCAGTGGAATTGCGTGACGGCGATAAAAGCAGATTTTTAGGAAAAGGTGTTTTAAAAGCAGTTGAAAATGTAAATGAAAAGATTGCCGATGAAATATGCGACTTTGATGCATTATATCAGGCGGAGCTTGATCAAAAATTAATTGAACTGGACGGAACACCTAATAAAGGAACTTTAGGAGCAAATGCAATCCTCGGAGTTTCTCTCGCTGCAGCAAAAGCTGTTGCTCAAACATTAGGTATTCCCCTCTATAGGTATATCGGCGGAGTGAATGCAAGAACTTTGCCCGTCCCCATGATGAATATTCTTAACGGCGGAAAACATGCGGACAATAATGTCGACTTCCAGGAATTTATGATTATGCCTGCCGGAGCACCGAACTTTGCTGAAGCTGTGAGAATGGGTGCCGAAGTATTTCATTCGCTAAAGTCTGTCCTCAGGAAAAAAGGATATAATACTGCAGTCGGTGATGAAGGCGGCTTTGCTCCGAATTTAAAATCGAATGACGAAGCATTGGAACTGGTACTGGAAGCAATTAATAAAGCAGGGTATAAAGCCGGGGAAGAAATTGTTATTGCACTTGATCCGGCTGCAAGTGAATTTTATATAAAAGAAAAAGATGCCTATCATCTCTTCAAATCGGCGCCGAATAAAATAATACCTAAAGAAAAAATGGTTGACTTCTGGGCAGACTGGGTATCCAAATATCCTATTGTCTCCATCGAAGACGGACTTGCTGAAGATGATTTTGAAGCATGGAAAATTATGACTGAGAAACTTGGCAATAAAATCCAGCTTGTCGGAGATGATCTCTTCGTTACTAATACAGAACGGCTTGAGCAGGGAATTGAAAAAGGATTGGCAAATTCAATTCTTATAAAAGTTAATCAGATAGGGACACTTACAGAAACACTTAATGCAATTGAAATGGCAAAAAAAGCTTCATATACAAATGTAATCAGCCATAGGTCCGGAGAAACTGAAGATACTACGATTGCAGATATCGCTGTTGCAACCAACGCCGGACAAATAAAAACCGGCTCGGCTTCTAGGACAGACAGAATAGCTAAGTATAATCAGCTTATAAGGATCGAAGAGGAATTAGGAGATATGGCGGTGTTTCCAGGTTTCGCTGCATTGAATTATAACGGATGAAATAGAAAAAACTCTATCTGGGTCTCTCTCTTAAGAAGAGATTTTGTGAATATTATTAACCCGCAGTTTTAAATGTGGGTATAATGGTGTAAAAAGAAATGTACCGTAACCGTTTCCAACGGTTTTCTGAGT
>JBLNGL010000284.1:0-3275 GCA_050264735.1 Ignavibacteria bacterium
GAGCTCACTACCGGAAGGAACGGATATTTTTATCATCAGGCAAGCTGGTTTATTTAACTTACCAAATATAAAGAAAACATAATACTAATTGTATTTCAAATCCGTTTAATGACCGGTAATAAATTTTAAACAACTACTTTTATGCATATAGGAATTTTGAGGGATAAAAGACTAGGAGGGAAACATTAAAAAAAGATTTTGCAGCCGCAAAATAAATTCGAAGAATTACTTTTTTTAGCAGATTAATCTTTTCGCGGGAAATTATTGCTCATAGCTTTTTACTACATTCTTTTTGCGAAGCTTCGCCTTTTCCGGATTTCTGCCTGCTCTTCTTAAAGCTCTTCTTTGACGCAGCAGGTCCCAATACTGCTTTAATTCTTCATCAATCTCATGAAGGCGACCCCGCTCTTTCTTTGTTATTTCAGTTTTGGAATACAGACCCTGCTCTTCATTGGATAACCTTTTTATATAATTAAGAATCTCCTGCTGGTTCATTTTAACACATCCTTATCAACCTTTCTATTACAAATTACTCATCCCTTCACCATTAGTCATATAATATTAAGCTGAAAATTATTACTAGGAGACATTATTTTTAATCGTAATTATCCTCTGATTGCTCTTATTAATTCTTTCTTATTCATATTGCTTCTTCCCTTTACATTTTTTTGTTTAGCAATATTATAAATTTCATCTTTGGTACGGTTTTCCAATCCTTTATTCGGATTTCCCGTCCCTTGTGTAGTTTTATTAGGTGTCCGCCCTTTAGTTCTTCTAAGCTTATTTACTGTTCTCGCAGCGATTTCCTTTGCCCGTTTAGTGCCAGCTCCTCTTTTTCTTGCACTTTGTTTGATTTTCTCGTACTGCCTATCTTCCTTACTGCTCCATGATGGCATTTAATTCTCCTTTCTTATTCTTTATTAAACAGCCAGAACAATTCTTAAAATGGTCGGACACCAGGTTACTTCTCATAAGATTTTTTTTCTCCTAAGAAATACTCCCGGTGTCCATTAATTTATTTGCTTGCTATCTGGTCATTAATCTTTTTTGCCTGAGCGAGATGATTTTTGATTGTTGGGAGCGTCTTGCTGATCCAATCTTTCAATTCGGAATTTTGAACCTTATCCAACGCACCCTGGAATTTATCTATATTTTTTTCATGATTCTCAACCATCATGTCCATATATGCTTTGTCGAAATCGGCACCTTTTTGGGTTTTTAAATTTTTCACCTTATCCATGTGCTTTTCATCCATTTTATCCGGAACGGTGAAATTATTTTTTTGAGCAAGGCTTTTTAATTCATCAATGGCTTTTGAATGATCTGTTTCCATCATTTTACCGAAATCCTTGACGCTTTGCGAAGCGGCATTCTGCTGTGCATATTTTCCGAGGTCTACTTCCATCATTCCGCCAATGACGGCTTTCTTTATGAACTTTTTATCCGGATTATCATCTCCTCCAGCAAACAGGTTTATATTAGCACAAATTGCAATTAAAAAAATAGCTGAAACGAACATACTTAACTTCTTCATAGCAGACTCCTTCTTTTATCATTAGTTACTTCTATTGCTTTAGTTATATAACCTCATTGTGTAGCGTACAACATTAATAAATTATATGCATTTGTATGGTGATGTATTGTCAGGAAAAAATAATTTAAAATGAAATAGTTAAAAAAATCACAATTATAATCGGGGCTATATGAAATACAGACTCAAAAAGTTAAATAGTGATTTTTATCATGAAAGAAAATTTTTTTAGCACAAATGCAATATATTTTATTTGAGAATTCTGAAAGTAAAACTGAAAAGATGAACGAATCCAGGAAAATATTCATAGGCGCAGAGCTTTTCAAAAACAAAGGCGTTCATTTCCGTGTTTATGCTCCTAAAAGAAAGGAGGCTTCCGTCGTTATCGGAGAAACATTTGAAAAAGTAAATCGGGAAAACGGAAAAGTTTATAAGCTTGAAAGCGAAAGCAACGGGTATTTTTCAGGCCTAATTAAAGATGCTTCATCAGGAAATTTGTATAAATATCTTTTTGAGGATAATTCACTTTATCCCGATCCGGCTTCTTTTTTCCAGCCTTACGGTCCGCACGGGCCCTCTGAGATAATAGATCTGGATAATTTTAATTGGTCCGACTCAGAGTGGAAAGGAATAACTAGCAGAAAAAACCAAATAATTTATGAAATGCATGTAGGGACATTTTCGCAGGAAGGAATTTGGGAATCGGCGAAAAAGAATCTTGAGCACCTGAAAGATCTGGGAGTTACAATAATCGAAATAATGCCGGTAGCTGAGTTTTCAGGAAAATTCGGCTGGGGCTATGACGGTGTAAATCTCTTTGCACCTTATCATGTTTACGGACGGCCGGAAGCTTTTAAAGATTTTATTAATTCATCCCATTTGATGAATATCGGAGTCATATTGGATGTGGTTTATAATCATTTAGGACCGGACGGCAATTATATATCGCAGTTTACGGATGATTTTTTATCTGATAAACACAAAACCGATTGGGGCAAAGCGGTAAATTTTGACGGAGATAATTCGGAATTCACAAGAGATTTTATTAAACAGAATGCGCTCTATTGGAGTGAAGAATTCCATATCGACGGGCTGCGATTCGATGCCACACAGGATATCTTCGATGAATCAGGATTGCATATTCTCTCGGAAATTGTCCGGACTTTAAAGGATAAAAGCGGAAAAGGAAAATATTTTGTTGCCGAAAACGAGCCGCAAAATTCTAAATTTATTCTTCCTGCGGAAAAAGGCGGATTAGGAATTGATTCAATGTGGAATGACGATTTTCATCATTCGTGTATTGTTGCACTGACCGGCAGAAATGAAGCATACTATTCTGATTACCTGGGGCAGCCTCAGGAATTTATCTCTTCGTGTAAATACGGATTTCTGTATCAGGGTCAATATTATAAATGGCAGAAGAATAGAAGAGGCACTCCATCTTTAAGCATGGAAGCAGCCTCATTAGTAAATTTTATTCAAAATCACGATCAAATCGCAAACAGCGGAAGAGGATTAAGAATTCATAAAATCGCAAGCCTCGGTTCCTACAAAGCAATTACTGCATTAATGATTTTGTCCCCGGGAACCCCGATGCTTTTCCAGGGACAGGAGTATGCATCGGATACGCCGTTTTATTATTTCGCGGATCATAAAGAAGAATTGTCTGAATTAATTATCAGCGGGCGTACGGAATTCATGAGCCAGTTCAGAAGCATTGCAACTCCTGAAATGATTGCACGGC
>JBLNGL010000285.1:0-3923 GCA_050264735.1 Ignavibacteria bacterium
GAAAATAAGTTCGACTCCGGGTAAAACCCGATCAATTAATTATTACAAGATAGATGATAAATTCTTTATTGTAGATCTGCCCGGCTATGGATATGCAAAGGTAAGCAAAAAAGAAAGGGAATACTGGGCAAAATTAATAAATGAATACCTTGCTTCAGAAAAAAATATTCTCCTTGCAGTTCATCTTGTAGACAGTAAAGTTGGGCTTACTGAATTAGATATGCAGCTGAATAATTTATTGTTCGAATTGCGGATTCCGTCTATAGTTCTTCTAACAAAAATAGACAAGCTTAATCGTTCAGGCCAAAAAACTGCCGTGGATATAGTTCACCGAAAATTTACCCATTTAATTTTTGGCGATAACCTGCTGATTTATTCCGCGACAATGGGAACCGGGAAAAAAGAACTTCTTAAAAAACTTTCCTCTGTATTTTATAGTCAATAGAACAATTTCATTAAACTTTCCGGAAAGAGTTGAATAAGTATCTCGGCTGTTATATTATTGTAAGATTAATTTTACTTTTTGGGTAAAATGCACCAAATGGATAAAAGGCAGAAAAGAAGGCTTTTAATATTTTTAGTTGTCCCGCTTTTGGCGGGCATTCTTTTTATTACCGATGATCTTATCACGCGGATAATAATTCTTTCATTAATCCTTGTCTATGTCGCCTTTATCATTTTCCTCCGGGATTCTATTCATCTTGATAGTTATTTTTCAAAAGATATAATCGAAGGGGAACTGGAAGAAAAGATTGAACCTGAACTTAACAGAAATTATGACGACTCTTTTGAAATAGTCTCGAAGAATAAAAACGTTGAAGTCATCACTGCCGAAAATTATTCCCCTGCATACCGGCATACTAAAACAACTCTCAAGCCTCATGATTTTAAAGAAAAATTTGAAGAAATAGCTAATGAGAAACTTCCTGAGGAAGTCGGACACGATGGACAATTTGCTTTTGTGCTTGAGAAAATGCTTATGGTTATCAAGGAATCCTACAATGCCTATACAGCCATTTTTCTCTGGTACAATAAAAAGAAAGAAAAACTGTCGGTTGAAAAGTTTATTACGGATTCAAATGAAATTGTACGCCGGAAGTTTGATCTTGAAGACGATATTTTAGGCAAGATAATCGAAAAAGGGGAACCCGAGCTGCTCAGCCACATTTCCCCCGCTGCCGAAGCCGATGTAATCAGGTATTATAATTCTCCCCAGGGAATAAAAAGTTTTGTCGGCGTTCCGCTCTTCTTTGATAAATCTCTTATTGCTATAATTGCAGTCGATTCTAAGGTTGAAGATGCTTTCGGCATCGAAACAATTTATGCCCTCGGCCGTTTTGTTAGAGTGATCACAATGATTATCTCCATCTTTGAAGAAAAGCATTCAGCATCGGTAACCCAGCAAAGATTGAAGGGATTTTTAAATCTTGTAAACCCCGATAAAAAATTCGACAACGAAGAAAATCTTGTCGATTCAATCCAGTCTGCGGTGAGCCATCTTGTTCACTGGGATGCATTTGCCTTTGTTTATTATCATCCGTTCGAGCAGAAATTTAAAACAATTAAGATCGTTAATAATACATCTTTAAAGTATATCGGTCAGAATTTAGAAATTGAGCTGAATGGGACTCTGACCGGGAAATCGATAATCACAGGTACTCCTGTAAAAATTGATGACACATCGGTTGGTGAATACAAAAGGTTCTCGAAGCTGGAAGATGTGAGCTTCGACGGTTCTTTCCTGGCAGTTCCGCTGCTGTACGGCAATAAGAACTACGGCGCTGTATGCTTTGAAAGCTTAAGAAAGAATGCATATACAAACTCTGATGTGCAGTTTATCAAAAGTGCTGCAAATATTTTATCATTCATTATTTATTCTTATTCGACTCAAATGCTTTTAAAAAGCTATCTGGCAGTTGATTTGGAGACCCGTACGCTAAATTCAAATACATTTAAAGAGCGTGTGAGCGTGGATTTATTAAAAGCGGAACAACTTAAAGTTCCGGGTGCAATTGCATTAATTAGAATAGATAATTTTTTAGAACAAGAATCCCTTTTTGAAGGCAATCCTTTCCCGAAAGTCCTTTCCTCAATATCGGATTTAATCACCAAAGAAATTACTCCGCTGGCAATTTTCGGCAGGTTGGAAGAAAAAGTATTCGGCGTTTTCTTTTTTAATTTATCCGCTAAAGATGTTTTTATTTGGGCTGAAAAGCTTAGGGTAAAAGTTGCAAGGCAGCCGATTGCAGTTGAGAGCAAGCAGACCACATATACCGTTTCAATCGGTGTTGCTTCAGCTAATAACATGACAGATGTAGATGAAGTAATTTACAACGCCGATCTCGCACTTAAAAAAGCTCTCGAAAGAGGCGGCAACACAGTTAGAAATATTAACTAACGATTTCCTCAACTATTTGCCATTTATTAATCTTTAATAATTTTTTCCTGATTGTTTTGGATGGTATTGGTATCGGAGAACTTCCCGATGCAGCTTTGTACGGCGATGAAGGAAGCAATACTCTTGCCAGTATTGCCCAAGCTGTCGGCGATTTAAACCTTCCCCAGCTTCAGCGGCTTGGATTAGGAAATATAGTGCAGATTAAAGGGATAAAAAAAACTGATGCACCGCTGGCTTCTTTTGGAAAAATGAAGGAAGCATCAAAAGGAAAAGACTCGATTACCGGTCATTGGGAACTAGGCGGACTTTATGTCGATACCGATTTTTCTTATTTCCCTAATGGATTTCCAAAAAATATAACTGATAATTTTTTGAAATATACGGGATGTAATGGTTTCCTCGGGAATAAACCGGCATCCGGTACTGAAATTATTAAGGAACTTGGAGATCAGCATGTAAAAACAGGTTTTCCCATCATTTATACTTCGGCAGATTCTGTTTTTCAAATTGCTGCTCATGAGCAAGTGATTCCGCTTGCTGCTCTTTATGAGATATGTTCGATTACCAGGGAAAAAGTTTTAGCTTATCCTTTGGTTGTCGGAAGGGTAATTGCAAGACCTTTTACAGGAACCTTTGGGAGCTATACGAGGACAACAAACCGCAGGGATTTCTCAATAGATCCTTTCCAGGAAACTATCCTCGATCTGCTGCTTAAAAATAATATTACAACCGTGGCAATCGGAAAAATCAATGATCTTTTTAACTATAGGGGAATAAAAATTCAGGAAATAACAAAATCAAATAAAGAAGGAATGGAGAAGCTCTTAAAGTATACTAAAGCCATATCTAATTCTTTTATCTTTGCCAACTTAGTTGACTTTGATGTTTATTTCGGACACCGGAATGATCCGATAGGATTTGCAAAAGCTTTGAGCGAAGCCGATGTTTTTTTTAAAATCTTCATTGAATCGCTGGACGAATCGGATGTATTAATCATTACTTCTGATCACGGTAATGATCCTACTACACCAAGCACCGACCACAGCAGGGAGTATGTGCCCTTGCTTTTTTACCGTAAAAACCGGTACGGGAACAACTTGGGAATCAGGGAAACTTTTTCGGATGCGGCAAAAACTGCCGCTGAATTCTTCGGAGTAGAAAATAATTTAAAAGGGAAAAGTTTTCTTCAGAATGAAAGAATTCAGGTAAGTAATTATTAGGAAGATTTGTAACTATTTTTATTTTATTTTATAATTATTGCAAAACAATTTTAACCGTTATTACTCATTTGCTGATAATCGGATGAAAATGTATACCAAAAGCGGATTCTCTTAATAAAAATTCCGGTTTTGGCTGAATAATTGATAACAAAAGGCAAATAGGAAACAAAACGAGGTCGGTTAGTGCGTATTACTAAGCAGTTCACGAATCGTGAAAGCCAGTCGCTTGATAAGTATTTGCAGGAAATCGGGAAAGTTAATCTCTTAACACCTGATCAGGAAATTGAACTTGCACTTGGAATAAA
>JBLNGL010000286.1:0-3041 GCA_050264735.1 Ignavibacteria bacterium
TTAATTCCTTTTTGGAAAATACTTATTTAGCCTGGGATGAAAATTCCAGGGATGCAATGGTTATAGATCCCGGATGCAGCGCGAATAACGAAGAAAATGAAATTAAAGAATTTATTGAGAAAAACAGATTGAATCATAAATATTCAATTAATACTCACTGTCATATAGATCATATTTTTGGATGCAGGTTTATAAAGGAAACCTTTAATGCCGAATTTTTTATCCCCGGGAAAGATAAAATATTGCTTGAAAATTCCGAGACTCAATCTTCATTATTCGGCATAAAAATTAAAAAACCTCCGGAGCCGGATAATTTTATCACCCCGGAAACAAAATTGAAAACCCCCTTTGATAAAATTAAATTTCTGTATACTCCGGGTCATACTGAGGGAGAGTATTGTTTATATTTTCCGGAGGATTTATTCTGCTTCACTGGAGATGTTTTGTTTAAAGGAAGCATCGGCAGAACCGATCTATGGGGAGGAGATTATAATTCTTTAATTAATTCAATAAATGAAAAGCTTTTTGTTTTGCCGAATGAAACGGTAATTTACCCCGGACATGGTGAAAACAGCACTATCGGAACGGAAAAAAAGGAAAATCCTTTTTTTGCTGAGATGAGCACTGAATAACGGAATTATTTTGGAATAAAAATTTTCCTTAAATATATTCCGGAGCAGTTTATCCAACTTTAGGAAAAAATTTGTTCTCCGCAAGACTCAAAAAAAAAAGAATCGTTTGTTATTTTTTACTTGTTTACCTCCTCCTCTGGATAATTCTTTTCGAATTTGTTTTCCCCGTAAATCGGATTCTGCCTAAGCCGTCAATTGTCATCTTATCTTTAGGTGATTTGTGGCATATTTATAATTTCGGCATGAACTATCTATCTACTCTCTCAATTATCATTTTTTCGATTTTTTCTGCCTATTTTTTAGTCTGGCTGTTTAGAGTACCGCTGGCGGGGGAAACCAATTTTGCCTATGCCTTCATCACTTCACCAGAAGGGATTTCCAATTATATTCCTGGTGTTATCATTGGTTTCCTGCTGATCTTCTGGTTCCCTGATTTTGAGTTCGTCGATTTAATCTTTGCTTTTTCTGCTGCATTATTTTCTCTGGTAATTAAATTTAAAAAAGAAATTAACCATGTAAAGCCGGAATATATTGATTCGGTCCGGTCATTGGGTGCATCGGAAAAATTTATTGCAAAAAAAATTATTTGGAAATCAATTGAACCGGCTCTCTTTAGTCATCTTAATGAATTAAATTTTTATTTGTGGACTGTTCTCATCTTTTTCGAATATATAAAAGGAACTCATGGATTAGGATCAGTATTAAGATTAACAATTCAATTCAGCGATCTTTCTGCTTTTATTACGAGCTTAATTATTATAGGCTTAACCATATTCTTTCTTGTGCTGCTAATTAATTTGTTAAAAAGAAAATATTTCTTTTGGGAGACTGGAAAGGATTGAAATCATTTTTACTTCAGATAAAAAATCTTTCTAAACATTACACGCGGATTGGTTTAGAAAAGGAGCTTGTTCTGGAATCAATTGACCTTTCAATTGAAGTTTCGGAAGAGGGAAGGATCATTTCTGTTTTAGCTCCCTTCGGAAGCGGGAAAACAACTCTGCTTAAAATAATTTCTTCTTTAGAGAAACCGTCGGATGGAGAAGTTTTATTATTGGGAAAGAAATATGAAAATCCAGCCGGTGAAATTGCATATCTGCCTGAAAAGCCGTCCCATTTTCCATGGCTGAATGTTGAAGAAAATATAAAGCTTATCTCTCAAATGAGGGAAGAAAAATTACATCAGGAAACTATAAAAAAAGTAATCTCATTAGCCGGATTAACAGGGTATGAAAATTATATTCCCCACTATAAAAGTTACGGTTTCCGTTTCAGAGCAGCATTAGGACGAGCATTGGTAGCAAATCCAAGGATTATTCTACTAGATGACGTTTTTAAAAATATTGATATTGTAACTAAAGGTGAGCTGTATACAATGCTGAAAGAAATTAAGAATGAATTAAAACTTACTTTTATTCTGGCCACCGCCAATGTAACGGAATCAATAATTTTATCGGACCATATATTTTTAATGCAGGGCAAACCGGGAAAAATTATAGCTGAAATAGATTCTGAAAAATTAGAAAAAGTTTCTGGAAATACTAAAACGGAAGAATTTACCTTTATTCGCAAAGAAATTGAATTTGCTTACCAGATAGAAAACTCCAGTAGCTCGATTAACATCTCTATTTAATATCCGTTTTTAGTGGTATAATACTTGCTAAATTTCACCAAAACACCATTTTATGCATAAAAAGTTTGAAGAACTGACAAAAAAAAGAGCGGAAGCAAAACTAGGCGGCGGCTTCGAAAAAATTGAAAAACAGCATGAAAAAGGAAAATTAACTGCACGCGAAAGAATTGAATTATTAGCTGATGAAGGAACTTTCGAAGAGCAGGACCTATTTGTGACGCATCGTGCAACCGGTTTCGGACTAGAAAATCAAAAATATCCGGGTGACGGTGTTGTCACCGGATTTGCAGAAGTTAATAGTAGACCATTGGCTGTTTTCAGCCAGGACTTTACAGTTTTCGGAGGATCGCTATCCGAAGCTCATGCAGAAAAAATTGTTAAAATTATTAATACGGCAATGAAACTTGGAATCCCTGTTGTGGGTTTAAACGATTCCGGCGGAGCTAGAATACAGGAAGGAGTAGTCAGTCTTGGCGGATATGCTGATATCTTTCTCCTTAATACATTGGCTTCCGGTGTCATTCCCCAAATTTCAGTTATAATGGGACCATGTGCTGGAGGAGCCGTTTATTCTCCTGCTATTACAGATTTCGTTTTTATGGTTAAAAATACAAGCTATATGTTCGTTACTGGTCCAAATGTAGTGAAAACTGTTACTCATGAGGATGTTACTTTTGAAGATTTGGGCGGTGCCGAAACGCATGCAGTTAAAAGCGGTGTTACTCATTTTATTTACGAAAATGAGATTGAAACTCTCTTAAACGTGAGAAAATTGC
>JBLNGL010000287.1:0-2773 GCA_050264735.1 Ignavibacteria bacterium
CCGAAGGATGATAATACAGGGAACGGGAAAATCCCGGAATGGCTGAAGCTTCACACAAAAAAGAAAATTGAAATCCATTTTACTTCGGGCGGAGATTTTCCCCAGAACCTCAGCAGTTATAGGTTGATTATTCATTGCGGGGGATGTATGCTTACAAGGCATGTTATGCAGATGAGGATAAAAGAAGCTAAACTTTTAGAAGTGCCTATTATTAATTACGATGTTCTGATTTCCTGCATGATCGGGGAGGTTCCTCGCGTTCTTCTCCCTTTCAATGAAGCAATTGCCGAATGGAACAAAATTAAATTTTTCTACAATTATTTCAGTTAAGTGTTTAATAATTCAACCATGTTCATCTTTCCTTAAATAATCTAAAAAAAATCTCGTTTCTCCCTTTGGATTTAAATTTCCTCATTTGATAAAAAATTTTTCAAATGTAGGAAATCAATTAAAAGTTTAGCTTAAAATCACTAAAATCATTCTTAAATGATGATAAATACACAGCTTTATATGGCATTTAATATGAATAAATGAGCCGGCTATTGTATTTAAGAGGTTCAAATGCATTCGAAAATTTTCTCAAACTACCGAAAAGAAGATAAAAGCAGCCTTATTCCTATTCTGCAGGATGTCCAGAATATTTATAATTATTTACCTGAACCGGCGTTACATGAAATTGCTGAATTTGTCGGATTGCCTTTCAGCAGGGTTTATGGTGTTGCCACCTTTTACAATCAGTTCCGGTTAGCTCCCCTGGGTGAAAATATTATTAGGGTTTGCAGAGGAACTGCTTGCCATGTAAAGAATTCTGCAAATATTTTATTTGCGCTGGAAACGCACCTAGGTATAAAAGCCGGTGAAACTACGCGTGATAAAAAATTTACACTGGAATTGGTTAATTGTATAGGTGCATGCAGTATTGCTCCGGTAGTGACCATAAATGACGATTACTACGGACGCATTAGTATAAAAGATATTCCTAAAATTCTTAAAAATTATTCGCAGCCAGCTCTAAAGCCGGAGCAGAGTGCAACAGGAAAGAATTGAGAGTTGAAATTGATGGACAAATTTATTGATGCCTGCTGCGAACAATGCTGGCACAGCAGAGAAAAACCCTGCGAGCTTTTTATTGCATGCTGTATTGAAGGACCGTTATGTCATCATGATAAATCTTGTGAAGAAAAATTTAAATCGTTAAATAAACATTTAAAATATATAGAGCATGATCTTCCAATTATTTTTATTGGGAAAGGAACATGCGGACTGGCTTCAGGCGCACAAAAAGTTGAAGATGCAATAAGAAATGAACTGCATAAACTTGACATTAATGCTCATCTTGTAGAAACAGGTTGTGTGGGATATTGTTCCAGGGAGGTAATTGTCGACATAAAACTGCCAGGGCAAGATAGGATCTCTTACTGTGAAATCACTCCCAAAATAGTTTCAAAATTTATTCAGAAAACATTAGTTCAAAAGGAAATTTTTTTTGAAAAACTATTAGGAACTTACGGTAAAGGTTCCAGTGAGATTCCTGCCATAAATTCAGTACCGTTCTTTGCTAGTCAGAAAAAAATAGTGCTTGAAAATTGCGGAATAATCAACCCGTCCTCCATTGACGCATATATTTCAGCCGGCGGCTTCAAAGCTCTGGATAAAGCATTAAGGTTGATGAAGCCGGTAGAAGCAGTAAAGGAAATTTTAGACAGCGGTTTGAGGGGAAGGGGAGGTGCAGGATTCCCGACCGGGAAAAAATGGGAGCTGGCAGCTAATCGGAAATCCGACAAGAAATACCTGATATGCAATGCAGACGAAGGTGACCCGGGTGCTTTTATGGACCGCTCTGTATTAGAAAGTGATCCATTCAGGGTTGTTGAAGGAATGATAATAGGTGCATATGCCATCGGTGCAGCAGAAGGCTATATTTATTGCCGGGCAGAATACCCGCTGGCCATAAAAAGACTTGAAGAAACTATTAGCAGATGCATAGAATATAATTTACTTGGGAATAATATCCTTAACAGCGGATTTAGCTTTGATCTGCATGTTAAAAAAGGTGCCGGAGCTTTTGTATGCGGTGAAGAAACTGCATTAATGGCTTCTATTGAAGGTAAAAGAGGAATGCCGCGGCCAAGGCCTCCGTTCCCCAGTGTATCCGGTTTATGGGGAAAGCCTTCCGTTGTGAACAATGTTGAAACTTTTGCAAATATCAGTAACATAATCGTCAAGGGTGCCGGCTGGTTTTCATCCATCGGCACAAAAACAAGCAAAGGCACAAAGGTATTTGCATTGAGCGGAAAGATAAATAATACCGGTCTGGTTGAAGTGCCGATGGGGGTTACTCTTGAAGATGTTATTTTTAAAGCTGGTGGAGGAATTCCGCACGGGAAGGAATTTAAAGCTGTTCAAATCGGCGGCCCTTCAGGAGGATGTCTTCCGGAAAGCGTTATCTCAACTCAGGTTGATTATGAATCATTAAAAATCGTCGGTGCAATGATGGGATCAGGAGGCTTTGTCGTAATGGATGAAGATACCTGCATGGTGGATATTGCCAAATTCTTCTTAACCTTTATCCAAAATGAATCGTGCGGCAAGTGCGTTCCCTGCCGGGAAGGTACAAAACGAATGCTTGAGATAATTAAACGGATTCCTACAAGCTATAGAAATACAAAACTTAAAACAGACGAGCTTCAAAGATTTAAAGGGGTAGTTCATCTTCAGAGACTTGCTAGTGTTATCCAGGATACTTCTTTATGCGGTCTTGGGCAATCTGCTC
>JBLNGL010000288.1:0-5518 GCA_050264735.1 Ignavibacteria bacterium
CCCTGCGAAGAAACCATCTATTGATATATGATTAAATACATGTATTGCTCCCATTTTTTTAATCTCCTTTTTATATTGAAACTCAATCTCCTTTATATTTTCTCAATTAGTTTTTGGTTCATATTTATTTACAACGATACCGCAATCGAAGGCACTGCTTTTTACCAGCTTCAGGTTTAACTTTCCGTCCACGGTATTAAATATTGTCATCCCTTTTCCAATAGCGGCAGGATTTACAAAAAGATGGTATTCGTCAATTAAATTATTTTTTATTAGAGACGACACAAAAGAAGCGCCGCCGTAGGCAATTATACCTTTCCCTTTCTGCTTTTTAAGCCGGTTAACTTCTTCTACTATATCTGCTTTAGCAAGTATGGTATTTATCCAATTGCTTGAATCAAGTGTTTTGGTAAAGACAACTTTTGGAATGTCAATCATCTTTTTGGCAAAATCATACTCGGGGCTATCCGGTTTGGTAAGTACGTCTGACCAATAGGAAATAAATCCGTCCGTCATTTTTCTGCCCATAAGAATGGTATCGATAGAATCAGTTAATTCATTAATATAGTTTATAATCTTATCGTCCATGTCCCATGTCATCCAGTCCAATGCTCCATCCGGCCGTGCAACAAAACCATCAACAGAAAGCTGCATTTGCAGTTTTAATTTTCTCATCATTTATATTCCTTATTTTAACTTAATACCGGTTATTTTCCCAAAAACGGATTTATAACCGTTAAGAGTTTATCAGTATACATCCATTATCGCTTTCTTCCGACGATTAAAAAATTATATATTATTTTTTATAATAATAAAATAAAATGCACAACAGATTAAGAATTTATATTCGATTAGAAAGAACCAATACTTACGCAAACTTAGAATGGTCAATTAAATTGTAAAAGGCGTGAATACGGCAATTTAGAGGGCTGAATCCGTCATGTGAAAAATTTCTTGATTAGTGACGATTAATTATTTTTTTGCGCTTATAAATTTCAATATTAATGACTGAAAGAATTAAAAAAACATCTTTATTAAAGTGATTTGGAATACCTGGACAAAATTAAAGGCAAATAAACACATCGATAAGTTATTAACTAGTATATATGAAAATAAGAGACAGCGGTATGCCGGAAGAATCATACTGGGAATCATTTTTTAATCCTCAATTGATTCTGGAGAAGCTTCGGTTTGATAAGACTATTTGGGATGCGGCGGAATTCGGTTCCGGCTACGGCACATTTACAATTCCCGCTGCAAAAATAATAAACGGCATTCTGCATGCTTTTGATATTGATAGTTCAATGAACAAACGGCTGAAACAGAAAATACTTCAAGAAGAAATCTTAAATGTTCAAATACATGAAGCTGATTTTGTAAAAGAAGGGACAAAACTAGAAGACAATTTAATGGATTATGTTATGCTTTTTAATATTCTCCATGCTGAAGATCCTTTATCATTATTACAGGAGGCACATCGAATTCTGATTCCAAATGCAAAGGTCGGTATAATACATTGGATTTATTCGGAAACAACTCCCCGGGGACCTTCGCTTGATATAAGACCAAAACCGGAACAATGCATTCAGTGGCTGGAAACGGCAGGTTTTACTTTAGCAAGCGATATTATTTCACTGCCTCCTTATCATTATGGATTAATCGGGGAGAAAAATTTTCAGAGCTAGTTTTTTCGAACAGCATGGTCAACGCTCCACATTCCCGCACCCGATGCAACAAAAAGAAAAATTTCACCGCCTGCAATAAATGCTGCCCAATTTGTCTGCCAGCCGATTAAGATCAGTATTCCAGCTTGATTCAACTACGGCAGCCAGATAAAAAAAATGTCAATCCCGGTCATACCTTGAAATAAATCTTTGCACCTGCCATACACCTCAATTTATCTTACAAATCTCTGCCGAACTTTAAACATCACAGATTAAACTTTCACAGATAGCTACCATTTTGATGTTTTGTAATGATGCCGTTCATGAATAACTTTTCCATCTTTCCACCGCTGCAGGGACAATTGCTTATAGCACCAGGATCCCATAATCTTATGATCAAATTTATACTGCCATTCTGTTACGGACATATCGTCGCTTATTATAGAATTCAGCGGCTCTGCAGTAAACCCGGTTACATTATTTTTGAATTTTCTGTCTGCAGTTTTAAGAACTTCTATTCCTTCGGTTGTTGCGTCTTCATTCTCCTGGGTGACGACATTTTGGTCATAGAATTCGTCAAGTGCTTCTTCAAACCTGCATTGCTTTATTAATGCATTGAGCTCCTGCACTATTTCATTTAAATTTCTTTTTTGCATACAGAGCCTTTAAGATTCATTTGCTCACGATTTCCTCATGGAGCTTCTTCAACCACGGATAAAATATTTCCGGCAGGATCTTTAAACCATGCTATTTTAGGACCTTCACCCCGGAAAATACCTTTTGCATCTGTCTTAATTTCGCCTTCATACTTTTCGAAACGAACACCATGCTTTGTCAGTTCATCGACTGCTTTTTCAACATCATCAACCGGAAAATTAAGTACTGTAAAAGTTGCCGGCACATGATTAGGTTTTGAATAAAGCATTACGCTATTATCCCCCGCAAGATGAAGATTAATTAATCCATTCATCTCAGGTATTTCAGAGACTTTCAATCCAAGTGTTTTTGAATAAAATTCTCTCGCTTTTTTTAAATCATTTACCGAAAAACTGCTGAATGCTTTCGATTCCTTAAACATTTTTTTCTCCTTTTTATTTTTCAGTTATTTGGATTCTACTCAATATAATTTGTTACTAATTTTTTTTAACTGATTTGTACTCCTTTGCCTATGGTATATCACAAAATAAATTGATTCTGATCTTGTTAATGTGCCGCATACCAGAGGCTCAAATTCTAAGCAGCTTTTTGTAAGATCTAATGTTACAATTGCCGAATTAATTTTTTTATATATCTTTATCTAGAGATTTCAAAAGTTCGTCTTTATTGTATTCATTATTTTCCGGCTCGAGAGCATCAAAGGTGATCATTTTAGTACTAAAATCTAAAAATAACTTTTCTGATGATTCATTTTTTTAAGATTCACCATTCGATGCGGTATCGACTATGTAAGTAGTTAACTCCTGTATCTTGCCATTCTTAAACCGGTAAACATCACAGTAAGCAGGACTGCACTGTTTTTCTTTAGTATCTTTCTTTACAAAAGAAGAATAATTGTTTCCTGAACTTTCAACAACTACATAATCACCTTCAGCTATAATATTTTTAACAGCTAAATCAGGGCATCCTGCCAGGGCAGGATTAATCAGCTCCATAGTTCTAATTACATCGCTTTTCCCAAATATCACAGGCATACCAACTATATTCCATTGGATATCTTCTGCCAGATGGTGTAAAATAAATTCAGTATTGCCTTTGAAAAACGCTTCAGTAATCATTTTTGTCAACTCTTTGTTTTTAATTGACATATCCCACAACAATCTGTAAATGATTTTTTTGTTCTTCTGATGCAAAGGTAATAGTGATTGTAAAAATTTTGCAGGTATAATTACGGCATTTAAAGGGGTTTACTGCGTCAATGCTAGGGAACTCACATAAAGCTTGATACTAAGTAATTAAATTCGCTATATATTTTTTTATCGACTACATGTAAGTCACAATGGGTGTAATTACGGCATTATTAGGGGTTGAATGCGACATTTCGGTTGTATAGATTTATTTGGAATTTTGAGAATTTAAATAGGAGATTGTATGAAACATGTCTCGTTATTAATCCCGTTGGGTGATATCAGCTTAAGTAATGTTGAAGGCACTTATCATATTTTTTCTGAAGTAAATAATGCTTTAATCCGTTCAGGGAAGCAGCCGTTTTTTGAAGTTCAGATAGTAGGTCTTCGAAGAGATAGCTGGGTAAAAAATGATTTATTCAGCATACACCCTGATGCTCTTACTGGTGAAATCAATAAAACCGACCTCATAATTATTCCCGCTCTTCACACCGATATAAATAAAGGTGTTGAATTGAATCGTGAACTTATTCCCTGGATCGTTAACCAATATAAAGCAGGCGCAGAAATAGTCAGTTTTTGTACCGGTGCATTTTTACTCGCTTCTACGGGTCTGCTTAAAGGAAGGAAATGCGCTACTCATTGGTACCACATAAACGACTTCAGAAAGATGTTTCCTGATGTGAACCTTGTTGATGATAAAGTAATGACAGCCGAGCACGGTATCTATACCAGCGGAGCAGCTTATTCCTATCTCAATCTTCTGTTATACATTATTGAAAAATATACAAGCCGTGAAATAGCTATTATTGCGTCGAAAATTTTTGCAATTGAAATTGACCGGAAAAGCCAGGCACCCTTCATTATGTTCAAAGGGCAGAAAGAACATGAAGATGAACCAGTCAGACAGGCACAGGAGTATATTGAAAATAATTTTCAAAATAAAATAACAGTCGATCAATTAGCATCAATGATTGCACTGAGCAGGAGAAATCTGGAAAGAAGGTTCAAGAAAGCTACTGCAAATACAATTGTCGAATATATTCAGAGAGTTAAAATTGAAGCTGCAAAAAAGAACCTGGAAACCGGAAGGAAAAATATAAATGAAGTAATGTATGAAGTAGGGTATAACGACACTAAAGCTTTCCGGACAACCTTTAAAAGAATTACAGGATTGTCACCGATTCAATACCGGAACAAGTATAATAGAGAAATGGTGATGTGAGAATCCAGAAAAATTAAACAGCCATCCCTCAATTGCATTTCGTTTTTTTCTATCCTTACATATGGTATAAATTTGATTAAAAGTATAAAATAGCCACGACTTTTAATTCATGGTTGCATTAGACCTTCAAACACCTGGATTTTAGCCAAAGATCATTTTAGTTTCTTACATTGAAAGAAGTAAATTTCGATAAATGATTCTAACCAACTTCCCATTAAACTATATATTTCTTGAATGAATAATTGGAAAAAAGATATTACACTGTTTCTTGTAAGCCAGGGCATATCACTCTTCGGATCCATGCTGGTTCAATATGCAATTATGTGGTATATAGTATTGCAGACGGAATCCGGCATAATGATGACGATATATATTGCTGCAGGCCTGCTTCCGACTTTTTTTCTTTCCCCTTTCGGCGGAGTGTGGGCTGACCGCTTTGATAGAAAATTATTAATCGTTCTTGCAGATTCAGGCATTGCGGCGGCAACTCTTTTACTGGCAATTTTATTTTTAACAGGGCATAAAGAGATCTGGTTTTTATTTGGAGCCGCAAGCATTAGAGCTGCAGGTGCGGGAATTCATACTCCTGCAATCGGGGCTTTTGTTCCGCAGATAGTTCCCGGTGAAAAGCTTACGAGGGTGAATGGAATCTACGGCAGCATTCAATCAATTATTATGCTTATCTCGCCGATGGTCAGCGCAGCACTGCTTACATTTGCAAGCATTGAACTTATTTTCTTCATGGATGTTGTCACGGCAGCCATTGCCGTTATAATTCTAGTTTC
>JBLNGL010000289.1:0-6271 GCA_050264735.1 Ignavibacteria bacterium
TGCAACTGCGGAGGCAATCTCTTCAGGTTTTGCCAGCCGGTTCATAGGAATTTGCTTAGCCATTTCTACCAATACTTCTTCATGAGATTTCTTTACTTGTTTTGCCTTGTTTACTGCGAGGTCATAAACACGGTTGGTGAGGGTATATCCGGGTGCGACATTGTTTACGGTTATATTATATTTTGCAACTTCGTTGCTGAGCGATTTGGCAAAACCGATTATACCGGCCCTGAATGAATTAGAGAGCATTAAGTTCTCTAAAGGCTGCTTAACTGTAATCGAAGTTATATTAACTATCCGGCCCCATCCTTTAAGAATCATATCGGGTACTACTAAGTTGCAGAATCTTACGGTGCTTAAAAATACCTGTTCAAATGAAGCACGCCAGTTCTCTTCGGTCAAATCACTTAAAAAACCGGTCACCGGACCACCGCAGTTGTTTATTAGTATATTGATTTTTCCAAGCTGTTTTGTTACGGTATTCACAGTTTCTTCGATATCTTTTAAGCTATTTAAATCGCAGACATTCCAGAAAATATCTGCTCCGAGTTTTGTTTTTATTTCATTTGTAGTCTGCAGAAGATCGTCTTTGGTTCTTGAACAGATGGCAACGATGCATCCTTCGGAAGCTAAAATTTCTGCAATAGCTTTTCCAATTCCTTTGCTTGATGCAGTTATAAGAGCAATCTTTCCTTTTATTCCTAAATCCATATTGTATTCCTTCTTATTAAAATGAGGGGGTTGTTATAAGAATACTTTACATGATTTTATTCGGTATAATATACAGGAAAACATTTAAAATTTTTAGAGACAATCAATAAAGATTAAGAGAACTTATTTGGATATGCCTCTTTTACTTTCCTGAATGAAGGAGGTGAGATGATTAACTTCTTCACAAAGACTAACTTCAGATTGAATTTTCTCCAATGCCTGAGTTGTATTCAGGTTAGAATTAAATATAAATGAATATGCTTTTTTTAAAGATTCAATAACTTCATCAGGAAAATTTCTTCTTCTCAAACCCTTAACATTTAAGCCGTTATATTCAAGCGGATTCCCCGAGAATAATGAAAACGGCGGAATATCTTTTACTACCATTGAATGAGCTCCGATCATTGCATGCCTGCCGATCCTTACAAACTGGTGCACCCCTACAAGCCCTCCCAAAATTGCATATTCCTCAAGCAGAACATGACCAGCCAGGGCTACACTGTTTGCTATTATACAGTGATCTTCGAGAAGACAATCATGAGCGACATGAGAATAAGCCATAAGCAGGCAATTATTCCCGATTATGGTTTTTTTTGTATCATTAGTGGCCCTGCTTATTGTTACACATTCCCGGATAAAGTTGCCGTTTCCGATGAAGACTTCGGTATATTCACCGGCAAATTTCAAGTCCTGCGGAATTGCGGATATGGATGCACCGGGATATATAATATTATTTTCTCCAAGCCTCGCTCCCCTGAATATTGAAACATTATTCAGCAGCCGGGTTCCTCTTCCGATTCGTACATCCTCTTCAACGATGCAAAAAGGACCGATCTCTACATCATCAGCAATCTCTGCCTTGGGATCAATAATTGAGGATGGATGAATTTTTTTCATCGTCTTCAGAAAAGATTAGGGTTTGATCATCATGAATGACTTTTTACTTCTGCTCCTTTTACTATTTCACTCGTGTCAAGTGCGATCACCAATTCTTCATTTGTGGGAATACGCATTACCTTAACTTTGCAATCATCATCTGAGATAATTTCCTCATGCGCTTTATTTTTTTCCTGATTAATTTTTATTCCCAGGAATTCCATATTTCTGCAGACCTCTTCACGGACTTCGAAGGAATTTTCCCCGATCCCGCCCGTAAATACGAAAGCATCGATTCCGTTCATGGCCGCCGCATAAGATCCCAAATATTTTTTGATCCTGTAGCAGAAAATTTCGAACGCATATTTTGCCCTTTCCCGACCATCATTAACTGCTTTTAAAATTTCCCTCATATCGCTGCTTTCGCCGCTTATCCCGAGCAGACCGCTGTGTTTATTTAAAAGAGTTCCTGCTTCGTTTGCAGAAAGTTCTTCCTTCCCCATTAAGTATAAAATTAAGGAAGGATCGATATCGCCGCTCCGTGTGCCCATAATTAATCCTTCAAGAGGAGTAAAGCCCATAGAGGTGTCGATCGACTGCCCATTTTTTATTGCCGCCATACTGCATCCGTTTCCGAGATGAGCGGTAACAATTTTCAATTCTTCAATTTTCTTTCCTAGCATTTCTGCCGTTCTCCAGGAGACATAACGGTGGGATGTTCCGTGAAATCCGTATCTTCTTATTTTATGTTTCTTGTACAGCTCATATGGAATGCCGTATAGAAAAGCTTTTGGCGGCATTTTTACATGAAAGGCTGTATCAAATACACCGACCTGCGGCTTGTTGGGCAGAAGCCGGCTGGCTGCCTGGATTCCTTTTATGTTTGAAGGGTTGTGAAGAGGTGCAAGTTCAATATTTTCCTGCAGCACTGCTGTTACTTCATCCGTAATCAATACAGAATCCGAAAAAGTTTCCCCGCCGTGAACTACCCTATGACCGACGGCATCAATGTCATCTTTACTATCAATTACTCCGTGGTTTTTACTCAACATAACTCCAAGTACATATTCAATTCCAATTGTATGATCAAGTATTTCCCCGACAATTTTTATTGAATCTCCATCGTGACGGGTATGCGATAAAACTGCACTGCTCATTCCTATTCTTTCAACGACTCCCTTTGCTAGAGCAAACTTTTTCTCAGTATCGATAAATTGATATTTTATTGAAGAGCTTCCGCAATTTAAAACTAAAACTTTCATTTATTTACGAACCTATTTTGAATAATTAATTATCAGCTATTATTTTGCCGTTATTATCATATTTATAAAAACCTTCTCCGGTTTTCTTACCGAGTTTCATTTCCCTGACTAATTTTCTTAAAATTGGGCAGGCTCTGAATCTCGGCTCTCCCAAAGTTTTCCATAATGTTTCCATCCAGGCGAGCACTTCATCGAGTCCCATCATGTCTGCCATTTCGAGGGGACCATATGAAAAATTATAACCCAATTTCATGGCAGTATCGATGTCTTTTGCGGTCGCAACGCCTTCAAGAAGAATGTACATCGCCTCGTTCAATAGTGGGACAATGGCACGTGTAGTTACAAAACCCGGATATTCATACACCTCAACCGGAGTTTTTCCTATTCTGGCCGCAAATGCTTTTACTTTTTCAACGGTTTCGTTTGAGGTATGGAGTCCTTTTACTAGCTCAACTACAGGAACTTTCGGCACCGGATTTAAAAAATGCATGCCGATTATTTTATCTGCCCGGCTTGTTGCTTCCGAAATTTTGGTAAGACTTAAAGTAGAAGTGTTGGAAACAAGAATGACATCTTTTCTTGCGGCAGAATCCAGCTGCCTAAAAACCGAAACTTTAAGTTCAAAATCTTCATCCACTGCTTCAATGATAAGATCGTTTTCATTTAACTTGTTAAACGACAAATCCCATTTTAATCTGCTGAGTATTGATTTTTTCTCGGCAGTTGTCATTGCCCAGCGTTTAATTTCTCTGTTAAGCGACTCGGTTAAAGTTTTTTGTGCATTCTTCATGCGTTCCTCATCTTTTTCAATAATTAAAACATCGATGCCGGCGGCAGAAATCGTCTGTGCTATTCCCTGGCCCATTATGCCCGCACCTATAATCGCAACATTATTAATTTGTTCAATTTCTTTTCTTTTCTGATCTTTGGTTAGAAGATCTTCAAGTTTTAAATTTTCATTCGGCATTTTTAATCTACCTGTAATTTTTTTTCTGAACCTGGTTTAATTCTATCACTATTATCGAAACAGAGTTGCTATTTTTCATCAAATTGTACAATAATAATTATTGAAGGTGATAAAAAAATATTGACTTGCTTAATTATTTTTTTGTAGTATTTAGCCATAGATTCGATAATTTTTATTCCCCGGCAGCATAAAAAGAGACTTATTAAATCAGACAGGACAGCCGGTTTCCCGCTCATTTCCTATCTAAAAATCTTTTTTCTGAAATAGAAGAATACTAAACAATAACATCAAAATTAGAAATAAAAATGAAGATATAACAGGCTGAAAATCCGATATTCCTTGTCCGCGGGCTATCTCGTAATTGATTTTCACCATTAACTCCTGAGTTTTCGGAACAATATAGTATAAGATTTCAAACAGTCTTTTAATAAAATCATTCTTGATGAAAACATTAAATTGATCTTTAAATAATAGCAGAAGAGGGCTGAGTACGATGAATATAAAATATGCAGTCATCATAGCGAGTAGAGAGCCGTGTGTAATTATACCCAGAAAAATGATGAGAGAATAAAGTACCGCGAATGTAAAAGTGATTGTAACGATTATCCAAACAAAAGACGGATTCCAATACGAAAATTTTAAAGAGATAATAATCCAGATGCCGACTACAAGAAACGCGATATTAAGCAGAACAACCAGCAGTCCTCCGAAATACTTACCCAAAAGAAGCTGCGCCCTTGAAATTGGTTTTGAAAGGAAAAGATCGATATTACCTTTTTCAAGAAGCACCGGGATAAAACTTGAAGCGCTGAAAATAGAGAGCAGCAGGCCAATGCTTGCAACAGGGGAAACTATCCCAAGCTCAATCATCATTACAATATTGCCGGATGCCATGTTCTTGTTTGAAGAGAAAAAGGACTGCAGAATTTGTGCTTCGTCAGCTAATCCGAAAATTACTCCGGTAATAATAAGACTTACGCATGAAAGTCCGAAAAAAAAGATAAAAACTTTTCTGGCAAAAGATTCCCTTAACGTATAAAGAATCATCTGCAGGATATTTTTCATTTCTTTTCCCCCTTTTCCGCTTCCGTAATTAAAGAAATGAACATTTCTTCCAATGTGGCTTTCTGCTTTATGATTTCTTTAATAGCTATCTTTTCCTCCCTTAAGCGATCAATTATTTTGTTTAATTCAAGAATATCCGAAACTCTTACCGAAAAAGAATCTTCTTTAATCCGGCTTAAATTAAGTTCTTGGGAAATATTGCCGCCGGGTATATTTTCTAATTTAATGAAATATTCCTCTTTCTTTTCGGTTAATTCTTTTACCGTGCCTTCACGGATTAATTTTCCCTTATTTAAAATCCCAACCCTGTCGCTGATCAGCTCGACTTCAGAAAGCAGGTGGCTATTTAAAAAAATTGTTTTTGATTTCTTTTTTAGTTCAATCAGAATATCTCTGATCTCTTTTCTGCCCAGCGGATCCACTCCGTCTGTCGGTTCATCAAGAAATATTAATTCAGGATCATTAATTAATGCCTGAGCCAATCCTAATCTCTGCATCATTCCTTTAGAATAGGTTTTAACTTTGGCTTTTTTCCAATTGCTCAGTTTCACCATCTCTAAAAGTTCATCTATTTTATTCTCAAGCTGAATTCCCGACACTCCGCTTAGTTTACCGAAAAAACGAAGAACTTCGCCGCCGGTTAAATAGGAGGGATACTTATGATTTTCCGGAAGATAGCCTATCTTGGTTTTTATATGATAATCATTGATCTCTCCGTTTAATATCTTTGCATCCCCGGCTGTCGGGAAGGTAATTCCCAGAAGTATTTTTACGAGAGTAGTTTTTCCTGCCCCGTTTGGCCCAAGAAGTCCAAAAATAATCCCGCTTTCAATTTCAAGATTTAAATCAACAAGAGCCTGAATTTTTTTCTTTCTGATCCCGGAAGAATATATTTTTGTAAGACCGTTTATATTAACAGAATTCATGCTGTATATTTTTTAAGTCTTAAATATACTCAAAATGATAGGAATATTTAGATTATTTCTGCAAATAAATATTTATCTTACAATGAATTTCCTTTTTTCCTCATCAAAGATTTAAACTTTAATTATTTATAGATTTAGATCGCTTCTTCAGACTCTTATTTCATTTATATTTTTAATATGAATTGCATTTTTTGCGAAATAGCAGAGGGAAAAGCCAAGGCAGATATTCTTTATCAGGATGAATTCATAATTTCATTCATGGATATCAGACCGATGAATTACGGGCATTCACTCGTAATTCCCAGGAAACATTATGAAAGTTTCCTGGAGATTCCTCCTAATAACCTAAGTGCAGTAATAAATGGAGTGCAGATTATTTTCCGGGCAATGAGTGATAGTCTTAATCCGGACGGAATAAATATTGTATCGAATAACGGCTCCGCTGCCGGGCAGTCGGTTCCGCA
>JBLNGL010000290.1:0-2653 GCA_050264735.1 Ignavibacteria bacterium
AAGCTCAGGTCCCGCAACCGGAAGAGGATGTGGTTCAGGCGTATATAAGCTTATATTCACTTCATTTTTAAGTCTGCATTTTCTTATATAATCTGAAATCAACATCGCCGCTTCATAAGGCGCCCCGGGACATTTATATGGCAATGATTCGATTGCAATAACAATTTCTCCCGATTGAATTTTGTTTATTTCATCTCTTAATTTTCGGGCACCTTCATAAGTATAAAAATTATGTATACCGGATTGACTGCTATTCAAATATTTTTTCTCTAATTCTGCTCCAAGGGCAATTATTAAATAATCATAGCCGATTTCATTATTCTCAGTGATAATTTTTCTTTCTGCTGCATCTAACTTCTTTACTTCTTCAAAAATAATATTAACATTTTTATCTACAAGATTCTCTAATGAAGCATTAATTTGCTCAGCCTTTCTTTTATTAACCATAAGCCATAAATAAGAAGCAGCAAAAGTATGTGTTTTATTTCTTTCTATGAGTGTTATTTTTATATTTAAAGGTAATTCACTTCTTAATTTATTTGCAGCAACAATTCCGCCTATACCCCCTCCAAGGATGACTATATTCTTATTACTCATTCTAAACCTTTAATTTGATTAATGATTAATTCTCTACTGGATAACCAAGTACCCGCCAATTATTTATATCCCCCTTCATAACTCTTACTTTGTAACCGCTGGATGATAAAATTTTTGCAGCTTCTGCTGCTAAAACACAATAAGGGCCTCTGCAGTAAGCTATTACTTCTTTTCTTTTAGGAAGTTTAGGATCTTTCTCTTTTAATTCTTTTAAAGGAAATGATATTGATCCTGCAATATGTCCGCCTGAATATTCCTCTTTTGGTCTTACATCAATTAAAGTAATTTCATCATTTTCCAATCTTTTCAATAATTCATCAGCTGATATTTCTTCCATGGATGTCCTTTCTTCAAAAAATAATTTTGCTGTTTCCCGGATTTCCGCAGTAGTAATTTCAGCTAATGATTGCAAATTGTGCCAGCATTTAATAACTTCTTCATTAGTCAGCTTGTATAAAACTTTTACCCCTTCTTTCCTGGATTTTACAAGGTTGGCACTTTTTAAAATCTGCAGATGCCTGGAAGCATTGGCAAAATTCATATTTGTCTCCTTGGCAAGAGTATCTACATCCCTTTCTCCTTGTGAAAGTATATCAATTATTTCCAGTCTTTTCGGACTTGCGAAAGCATTTGCAATTTTTGCAAACTGCTGATATGTTAAATCTTTGAATTCTCTGCCGGTCATTTTTAGGTTTCCTATAATATTCAATTGAACAATTGAATAATAGATAAATTAAAATAATAAATCAATCGTATAAGTAGATTAATCACATATTATAAGTTTTTAATAAGTTATTCTTTTGGAAATTAAAATAAATGGATACTTTCATCGCATCAATAAAGACAGGCAAAAATGGACAGGTTTACGGAATAGATATGACTGAAGAACAGCTCGAAAAGTAACAACAATTAGCGTGCATATCGGATATAATTTCAGAAAAACAATTAACCGAAAAAATTATTTGCAATGCTTCTCTTTGGGCTGTTTGTATTGGCGGTGCCAGTCAGATTGATTACTATAAAAGTATTATCATCGGTGCAGGTTTAAAAATTAAAGAATTAAGAGAAAATACTGTCTACGAGTTTTTATCAAAATCAGCAAAAAATGCTTCTAAAGATTTTGGTGTAAAAAGCGTAACTATACTCGCATTCAAATTATCTGCTTAAATAAGGCAATTCAATTTTGAAAGAACTATTTCACTAGCAGCATCTTTTTACTTAAAATAAAATCGTTGGCTTTTAACCGGTAGATGTAAGTTCCGCTTGAAAGACTAGATGCATCAAATTTTACCTCATACCTGCCTGCCCCCTTGTATTCATTTATTAATGATTTTACTTCCCTTCCCAGAACATCGTAGATTTTTAATGTAACTAATCCGTCTTGCGGAATTTGGTAGTTTATTATTGTTGCGGGATTAAAGGGATTAGGATAGTTTTGTTCAAGTGCAAACTTCTTAGGCACATTAACTTCAAATTCAACAGTTTTAGAATATTCAAACCTTCCGTCAAAATCTGTCTGCTTCAGTCGATAGTTATAAATTCCGGCAGGTACATTTTTGTCGGTATATGAATAATTTGTTAGTGCTGTTGTTGTACCTCTGCCGTTAACAAATGCAACAGTTTTCCAGCTGTTTTCATTTTTGCTTTTTCGTTCAATGGAAAAACCTCTGTTGTTTGTCTCCGTCGCTGTAGTCCATTGTAATTTGATATCCTTATATGAGCTTGATGCTGAAAAGGATGTCAGCTCAACAGGTATTGAGGTAAAATAAATCATTGTCAACATTAATTTGTTGTACACTGATGGATCTGTAACAGTAATACTACCGGCCCCGGATATCGTAGTATCTATCAATGCCCCGGTAACAACATCCTGCAGTCTTGCTCTTACTTTATCTTGTGTATAAGTACCAAAATTATAGTTTATAATTATTGAGGATCCAGTTCCAACCTGATACTGCAATTGGTGTATTCTATTAAATCCTTCCTGGAATGTCCCTTGTCTAATGTCCTTCAATGATGAAATTATAGAATCCGGAAAATTAAACCTTGCATCAAA
>JBLNGL010000291.1:0-3040 GCA_050264735.1 Ignavibacteria bacterium
TGCTATGCAGCTTTTGAAGCGCTTTGCACTTTATTAAATTCGGCAAGTATTTCGATCTTTACTTCGTTGCTTACAACTACACCGCCGGCTTCAGTAATTGCATTCCATTGAAGACCGAAATCGAAACGGTTAAGCTTAGCAGCAATTTCAAATCCGGCTACCTCTTTGCCCATCCCGGTTACGGTTCCATTATAAATTACATCCAGGGTAATTTCTTTTGTTACGCTGCGGATGGTAAGGTTTCCATTCACCTTAAATTCAAAATCAGATACTTTTTCAACTGATTTAGATTCAAATGTAATCTTAGGGTATTTTTCCGCATAGAAGAAATCTGGGGATTTCAAATGGGTATCACGATCGCCGTTCCTGGTTTCTATACTGCCGGTTTTTGCTTCAAATGAAATTTTCGCATCGCTGAAATCATCGGTATTCGTTTCGATTGATGCATCATATTCTTTGAAATGTCCTCTTACGGTTGAAACTAAGAGATGTTTTACTTTAAAATTTATTTCGGAGTGTGCCGAATCTATTTTCCAGAGTGCCATAATATTTTTCCTTTCTTTAATTTATTGGTTTTATTAAAAAATTAACTGAAGAAATTTACCCTGAACGATTCTATTGCACATTCACGTATGTTAAAAAATATAATTAACCTATGTTAACTATTTTTCGGTAAGTTCTTTACGGATACGGCTTAGAGATTGAGGTGTAATTCCAAGGTAGGAAGCTATTTGATTCTGCGGGATTTGTTCGAATAACATGGGATAGGTTTCTACAAATTTCAAGTATCTTTCCTCGGCCGATGTACTAAGCGAATCATTAATTCTCTTGTGAGTTGCAATATAATTTGCTTCAAGAATCAGCCGGAAAAAGCGCTCCATTTTAGGCACAGCTTCAAGCATACTTTCCCTTGCAGATTTTTCAAGCATCAAGATATCGGAATCATGCATTGCATCAATGTTATACACCGATGGTAAACCTGTGAGATAGCTATTAAGGTCACTAACCCACCAATCTTTTATTGCAAACTGGATAATATGTTCTGCTCCCTTGCCGTCTATTGTATAAACCTTAAGGCAGCCGCTGTTCACGAATCCAATATGCCTGCATACTTCTCCTTCCTGCAAGACAAACTGCCGTTTTCTTACTTTCCGCAGCACAAAAAATTTAATGCACTCGCTGAATTCCTTATCAGTAAGATGAATTCTTTTTTCTATATGTTCACGCAGTAAATCAAACATGAATTAGGATTAGCTCATTTATTTTAAATGCTGAATTTATATAATTTTTTTCAATAAAAATCTCTAAAGTTCTTCAGTTTTAAATTTGATCATTTGGATCAAAGCATCATTTCTGCCAGTCAATTACAACTTTGATCTCATCTGCGGAATGACTTTTGAACGCATCGGAAAAATTGCCGGCGGGAATTTTTTCCGTGATCATTTTATCCGGCAGATTTCCCCATCTTTTCTTTGCACCTAAGAGATCATTAACAGCCATATTATAATGTTCTTTTGCCGCATTGACGCTACCTATAAGTATCTGGTTTTTTAAAACCATTTCCCTCATGATTTCATTTCCCATTACCGTGACGGGACGTTCTCCTTCGGGAATTCCGGTAAGCACATATATTCCGTTTCTGCTTAATGCATCCGTCAGCTGAAACTCAAGCTTTGCAATTCCTGTTGCCTCAAATATAAAATCCATTTCTCCGAAAGTATCATCTATATTATCCGCCGAAATTTTTCTTCCATCAATGTAAATACCTCCCAGCGACTTGAGAATAGACGGACGGGCAGAATTTTCATCAACTATATCGAGAACGTATACTTTAGAGCCTCTCAAACTTAAAATGAAGGAAGCAAGAAGTCCGACCGAACCAATTCCTGCCACAAGTGTGCGCGATTTTCTGAACCATTCTTTTTCTCTGAACCCGGGAATGCGCAGTGCCTGAATTTTTACAGCCTCATCAATAGCTTTTTCCGCGATCGACATAGGTTCCGTTAATACACCGACCGATTTTATTTCTTCCGGAATTCCGATAAAATAATCTTCTTTATCGATCACAAACTCTGCCTGAAAGCCATGCATGGATTTTATCCCTCTTTCCTTATATAAGCCTGAGTAACACATATCGCTTCTCCGCATTTTGCATGGCGTGCAAACACCGCACCCTCTTCTGACTGTAAAGAGGCCGTAATCTCCGATTGAAGGAGAATGAACCTCTTTCCCTGTATCAACTACCTCTCCAATCATTTCATGTCCTACAATTAATTCTTCTGCTCCTTGAGGTGCATCTGCTCTGCCGCCCGAAGCTTGCTCACGGTCGGTGCCGCAAATTCCTACATAGTGGATTTTCAACTTTATTTCATGATCATTTTTTATTTGAGGTTCAGGAATATCCTTAATAGTTATCCCGGCTGTTCCCGGTTTTATGGTAAGAGATTTCATAATAATTTCACTGCCATGGATTTTTTATATTCAACTCTTTATTTCTGGAATCCTCAAGATTCTTGCTTAGATTTATTGCTGCACTGATTAGTCCGAGATGCGTAAAGGCCTGCGGATAGTTTCCAAGGTGTTCCCCCTTTAAACCAAGCTGTTCAGAATACAAGCCGAGATGGTTTGAATATCCCAGCATCTTTTCAAAAAATAATCTTGCTTTCTGAAGCTGGCCGGCACGGGAAAGGCATTCAATATACCAGAATGTGCACATGGAAAAAGTTCCTTCACCGCTTTTTAAACCATCGCTTGCCGCTTCCCGGTGCCTGTACCGGTAAACCAGCGAATCACTTACAAGTTCTTTTTCGATTCTCTTTAATGTGGAAATCCATAGCGGATCCCGCGGAGAAATAAATCTCATTAACGGCATTAGAAGTGCGGAGGCATCAACATTTTCTGCCCCTTTGTACTGTACGAAGGATTTTGCGTTATCATTCCAGAAATCCGCAAAAATGGATTTGAAAATTTTATCTCTTTCCTCAACCCATGCAGATTGAAGAGGGAAGGAACGGGACCTGGCAAGCTTGACTGCTCTATC
>JBLNGL010000292.1:0-3262 GCA_050264735.1 Ignavibacteria bacterium
ATTATAATGTACTGAATGCAATCAGAGGAAGTCTGGAGAAAACGAACCCTGAAGATTACCAGAAAGTAATACAAAAACTTCTAAATATCGACAGAAATTTTTTTTTCTACGAATCTGACACCAACAGAAATGAAATCGCCGGCTATCAGGAAATAGTTCAACGTTTTATTGCTTTATTTTTAGGGATCACGAGGACAAATAAAATCGAGGATTTAAGATTCAACCAGAATTCATTAAGGTACACTGTCTTATCGGAAGTTTTGCTAAGTAAGGCTATTTTTAAAAACTCCGCTCTTGAAGGCAGCATTATATCCGAAACGGAATTCATCGATTCAAAAATAATTAATACCGTATTTTCTTATTCGGAATTGAGCCAATGTAATTTTAAAAACACCGAGATTTTCTCATCTCTTTTTTTCGGCAACAGCTTTTTAGGTGTAAATTTTGAAGGAACAAGATTTAAGGATGTGTTCTTTACTGATTCGGATTTAAGCGGAGCAGATTTTACAAAAACCGAAGGATTAACACCAATATATTTTTATAGATGTAAAAATTTAGATAAGGCAAAATTCGATCAAAGTTTTAAGATGCAGTTAACGAATTTAGCTGTAAATGATTCGGAGTTTTTTGAACATGTAAATCAATCTTCATTAACTACTCAGAGGATCAATGAGCTTAAGTCAATGTTGAAAAAAGGGAGCGAAAACCAGCCATAGGAAAAATATTATTGCAAAATTTTAAGTGAAGCTCGGATTTTCCATTTTTTGATCCCGCGTCATGAGATCCGTAGTCGCTTTTACAGGATCTTTATCGTCAAAGAGGATCTTGCAGACTTCTTCGGTAATAGGAGTATCTACATTATAATTTCTTGCAAGATCTAAGACGGATCGGCTTGTCTCAACACCTTCTGCAATCATATCCATTTTTTTCAGGATCTCCTTGAGTTTTTTCCCGGTTCCGATCTGTTCGCCTACATAACGGTTTCGGCTGTGCCTGCTCATGCAGGTTACAATCAAGTCCCCCATTCCGGAAAGCCCTGCAAAAGTTTCAGGGAGCGCACCCATCGCTAATCCAAGGCGGGATATTTCGGCGATGCCCCTGGTCATAATTGCAGCTTTCGTATTATCCCCGAATTTGGCACCATCAACAATTCCTGCACCGATAGCTATAACATTTTTAAATGAACCCCCGAGTTCAACTCCCAGGATATCTTTTGATCCGTATACTCTAAAATAAGATGTAATGAAAGCTGTCTGAATAGATTTTGTAGTTTCAAAGTTTTTAGAAGCAGCAACAACTGCGGTGGGAATCCTTCGGCTCACTTCCTCTGCATGGCTGGGACCGGATAGTACGCCGATCTGCTCTTCATCCAAGTCCGGAAACTCATCTTTTAACATTTGAGACATTGTCATTAAAGAATTCTTCTCTATTCCCTTGGCAACACTTACGAGGATAGAATTCTTTATATCACCGTAATAAGCATTCTTAATTACGCTGCGGAGATACTGGGAGGGGACTGCAAGAACAATCAGGTTTTTGCCGGAAACTGATTCCGCAAGGTCATGTGTAATTTCAATTTCATCAGGGATAGAAATTCCCGGAAGGTAAAGAGGATTCTCTCTCTGCTTTTCAAGAACTTTTACGTAATTTCTTTTATATTCCCAAAGAGTAACATTATGTCCGTTGTAATGAAGCAGTACAGCCAGGGTAGTGCCCCAGCCGCCTGCGCCGATAACAGAAATTTTCATTAAACAGAATTAATATTTCTTTTTAGAAAAACTCAGCTTGTTTTCTTTTCCGCTCAGAATACGGATAAGATTTTTACGATGTGTATAAACCACTAGTACTGAAAGAATAATTACAAAGGGGAGCAGCGTGCCGTAATTGTGGATATGGCTGTTAAAAACATTTTCTCTGATAATTAATGCCAAAGGGACAGTAATTGCCCCGATAATTGATCCCAGAGATACATATCTCGATATCAATACTACAAGCGTAAATACTCCCATGGCAATTAAGATGTCAATCGTAGCTACCATAATTAACATTCCCATGGCAGTAGCAATTCCTTTGCCCCCTTTAAAGCCTGCAAACACTGTCCAGACATGTCCTATTACGGCAAATATGCCTGCAATGAATTGTACAAAAGTAAAATCATCAAAAGGAGTTGCGTTTTTAAAAGGCATTTCTCCGTAATAGAAAAGTCTTGCGACAAATACTACTACTACAACACCTTTTAAAGCATCCAGGAGTATAACTAGCAGCCCATGTTTCCAGCCGAGCACTCTCATAACGTTAGTGCCGCCCGCGTTGCCGCTGCCGTACTCTCGTATATCAATACCTTTTACAGCCCTGCTTATAATAATGCTGTTGGGAATTGAACCAATTAAATAGGAAAGTACAATAATTAAAGAAAATATCAACATTAATTTTTATTTTTTTAATTAATCAAGCTACTTATATTTTCAATTAAAAGAAATTCATAATAATTGAGAATTTTTACAATTTATCAATTATCATGCTAACCAAGTGCAAATCCGATTTAGTTGTAATCTTAAAGTTCAAAGGAGATCCTTCGGCAATATATATTTTCTTACCAAGCTTTTTTACCAGCATCGATTCATCGGTACCGTAAAAATTACGCTCATACGCTTTCTCCATTGCCCGGGAAAGATCAATATATTTAAATATCTGCGGAGTCTGAACATAATATACATCTTTTCTGTCAATATACTTCTTTACAGCATCATTGCCCTGTATCAATGTGTCGCCGGCTTTAATACATGCCAATGCATTGCCTTTAAGCCTTGCCAAAGCAATGGCATCATTGAGGGTTTCTGGAGGAAGCATAGGGCGGGCAGCGTCATGAATAACAATTAGATCTTCTTTCCCCGTTTTAAGCTGCTTTAAAGCATTGTATACAGAATCCTGTCTTTCTTTTCCACCCTTGATGATTTTTCGAACCTTGGTTAGATTATATTTTTTCTTGATTCTATTCAGAAGCTGAAAATATTGGGGACCGGCTGGAACAATGATCTCATCTATATTTTTATTGTTTTGAAAAGTTTCGAGAGTATAGGCAATAAGTTCTTTGCCTTTAAATTTAATAAACTGTTTAGGAATTGAATAGCCGCTTCTGCTGCCTTTTCCCGCTGCAGGAATTATAGCAAAGATTTTCATATGATAAGCATTGCATCGTCATAACTGAGAAAGCGGTAATTCTCTTTTAATGCTTTTTTATAAGCTTTCATTGCAAAATCGG
>JBLNGL010000293.1:0-5478 GCA_050264735.1 Ignavibacteria bacterium
TCAAAACATATTATACCTCTTCTGCTGATAAAATTTCGAGGCAAAAAATTTTTCATTTTGATATTCATTCTAAAAAGGAAAAATTCTCTGTAGATTTTCTTCCGGATAAATATCCTATTGATATTATATTAACAAGCGGTGCTTCATGCCCTGATGCAGTTGTTGAGGAAATCCTTATAAAAGTATTATCGTTTTTCAGCAACATCAGGAGGCTGGACGAAGTTTTGGGACAGGCTGTTCCCGCTATTAATTAATTCTCTTTTTCCGGAAAATTTTTGTTTTTCAGGTTGCGATAGGTCAGGTTTTTATTTGTTAATCAGGTCGTTATTAACTAATTTAGTAAGCTAAAAATCAATAAAATAGAGTATAAATGAGAGCAATTATCCCTGTCGCAGGGATCGGAACACGGTTAAAACCGCACACTTATTCTATCCCAAAAGTGCTGATTAATGTGGGGGGGAAACCGATACTCGGATACATTCTGGATAAAATTCAGGAAGAAGGAATAAACAAAGCAACTTTTGTTATCGGCCATTTTGGTGAAATGATTAAAGAATTTGTTCAGTGTGAATATCCTTCCTTAAAATCGGATTTTGTTGAACAGGAAGAAATGAAAGGGTTAGGGCATGCAATATATACGGCTATTCCTACATTTGATGAAAAAGAAATATTTATAATACTTGGAGATACGATTTTTAATGTTGATGTAAAAGAAGTTTTTAAAAACAGAAAATCCGCGCTTGGCGTTAAAAAAATAGGAGACCCGAGGAGATTTGGAGTGGCCGTTATCGAAAACGGTTATATAAAAAAATTAATAGAAAAACCGCAGACGCCTGTTTCTAATCTTGCACTTGTTGGGCTTTATTATATATCCAATGCAGATGCACTTGTAAAAAGCTTGAATCAATTAATTGAAAAGGACGTTAGAACAAAAGGCGAGCTTCAGCTTACCGATGCGCTTCAAATTATGATCGACTCCGGTGAAAAAATTACTACTTTCCCTGTTGAAGGTTGGTATGACTGCGGAAAGCCTGAAACCTTACTATCTACAAATAAATATCTTCTCGATCAGAAAAGTGTTAGTAAAGAATATAAAAATGTAGTAATTAATCATCCGGTATTCATTTCTCTCGAAGCAGAAATTGAAAGTTCAGTCATCGGTCCTTATGCTACAATTGATAAAGGCTGTAAAATAAAAGAGTGTATTATAAAAAATTCTATAGTCGGCGCAAATGCCCAGGTTTCAAAAGCTCTGCTCGATAATTCTATTATCGGAAATAATTCTTTAATAAAAGGTACTTTTAAAAGATTAAATTCAGGCGACTCATCAGAAATAGATTTTTATTAATTTAATTAAAACGAGGTAAAGTAGTTATGTCATATGTTTTTACATCGGAATCGGTTTCCGAAGGACATCCGGATAAGGTATGCGATGCAATATCCGATGGTATACTAGATGCAATTTTTAAAGTGGATCCCGTTGCAAGAGTCGCTTGCGAAACCTTTGTAACAACAGGTCTTGTTCTGGTTGGAGGTGAAGTAACTACAAAAGCATATGTTGAAGTACAGGATATTGTCAGATCAACAATTAGAGCAATCGGGTACACTAGTGCGGAATATAAATTCGATGCCGATTCCTGTTCTGTTTTAAATGCCATCCATTCTCAATCGCCGGATATAGCTATGGGAGTAGATAAAGGCGGGGCAGGCGATCAAGGCATTATGTTCGGTTATGCCTGCGACCAGACTCCTGAATTTATGCCTATGCCTATTATGTATGCTCATAAACTTGTAAAAAGATTAGCGGAAATAAGGAAATGCGGAAACGGATCAATGCCTTACTTAAGGCCCGATGGAAAATCCCAGGTTACAATTGAATATGATGATAATAATAAACCAATCCGCGTCGATACTATTGTAGTTTCAACCCAGCATGATGCCGATGCAACCCAGAATCGGATAAAAGAAGATGTTATAGAGCACGTTGTAAAAACAATTATTCCTGAAGAATATCTCGACAAGAAAACAAATTACTTTGTAAATCCAACCGGAAGGTTTGAAATCGGCGGACCTCACGGCGACAGCGGGTTAACAGGGAGAAAAATTATTGTTGATACTTACGGCGGCTGGGCTCCTCACGGCGGAGGATGTTTCTCAGGTAAAGATCCCTCTAAAGTAGATAGAAGTGCAACTTATGCTGCTAGACATATTGCAAAAAATATCGTTGCTGCCAAACTTGCAAAAGAATGCCTGGTTCAGGTTGCATATGCCATCGGAGTTGCAGAACCGGTTTCCATTTATGTGAATACTAACGGTACCGGAGTTCTTCCCGATGTTGAAATTGCAAAAATTATCAAAAAAGAAGTTGATTTAACTCCAAAAGGAATAATCGATAGACTTCAGTTAAGAAGACCTATCTATCAAAAAACTTCGGCCTACGGGCATTTCGGAAGGGATGAAAAAGAATTTACTTGGGAAAAGCTCGACCTTGTTCCGTTGTTTAACAAAAATGCTTAAGTGCCGATTTAATGGTCGAATATTTTTTTGAACGAATATAAACAAGAGGTAATACATGGATCATATTGCAGAAAAAACAGATACGAAATTAAAATATAAAGTTAAAGATATTACTTTGGCAGAGTGGGGCAGAAAAGAAATAAAGCTTGCAGAAGCTGAAATGCCCGGTTTAATGGCAATAAGAAAAGAGTATGGTCCTCAAAAACCATTGAAAGATGCAAGAATTGCCGGATGCCTGCATATGACAATTCAGACTGCAGTATTAATTGAAACCCTTGTTGAACTCGGTGCAGATGTCCAGTGGTCTTCGTGCAATATCTTTTCGACACAGGATCATGCAGCTGCCGCAATTGCAGAAAAAGGAATACCTGTATTTGCATGGAAGGGTGAAACGCTTGAAGAATATGAGTGGTGCATTGAACAGACTTTGTTTTTCGGAGATGATAAAAAACCGCTTAACATGATTCTTGATGACGGCGGTGATCTTACAAATACAATTTTAGATAAATATCCCGAGCTTGTCCGGAATTTAAAAGGGATTACCGAAGAAACTACAACCGGAGTTCACCGTTTGTATGATCGAATGGTAAAAGGTACTCTTCCTGTCCCCGCAATAAATGTTAATGATTCAGTGACCAAATCCAAGTTTGATAATAAATACGGATGCCGTGAATCGCTGGTGGATGCTCTAAGAAGAGCAACCGATTTAATGCTTGCCGGTAAAATTGCGGTAGTATGCGGATACGGCGATGTAGGAAAAGGATCAGCTGAAGCCCTTGCTAATGCTCATGTAAGAGTAGTTGTTACGGAAATTGATCCAATTTGTGCGCTCCAGGCCGCGATGAACGGCTTTTCTGTAAAGAAGCTTGATTCTGTAATTCATGAGGCGGATATTATTGTTACTGCTACAGGCAATACCAATATTGTAACCGGAAAGCATTTCAAGAAAATGAAGCATAACGCTGTTGTCTGCAATATTGGTCATTTCGATGATGAAATCGATATGGCCTGGCTGAATAAGAATTACGGCAATACCAGGGAAAATATTAAACCGCAGGTAGATAAATATACACTTGAAGAGAAAGATATAATTATTCTGGCGGAAGGTAGACTTGTCAATCTCGGCTGTGCGACAGGCCATCCTTCTTTTGTCATGTCTTCCTCTTTTACGAACCAGGTTCTTGCGCAAATAGAGCTCTGGAACCATCCGGAGAGATACGAAAACAAAGTGTATGTCCTTCCTAAACATTTGGACGAAATGGTTGCAAAGCTTCACCTGACCAAGCTTGGCGTTGAACTGGAGACTCTTACTGAAGACCAGGCAAAATATATCGGCGTTCCGGTCAACGGACCCTTCAAACCTGAATATTATAGATATTAATTTCTATTAGCACAGACAGCCCTTGTCTGTGCTATTTTTATTCTTTATTACTTCCCGATTAATAAATCTCTTAAGGACGTCTGAACATCTTTAAAATTAAAATCAAAACCTGCATCAAGTAATTTCTGCGGTATTACCCTCTGACTCGCTGTTATTGAATCTGCAAGATCACCTTTGATTATCCTTATCAGAAATTTTGGGATTTTAAAATAAGACGGCCGCTGAAGTATTTTTCCCATAACATCAGCAAATTCACTCATCCTAACGGGGTTTGGGGATGAGGCATTCACCGGTCCAGTAATATTTTTATTTTCCAGCAGAAATAGATAGATATTCACAAGATCTTCAATATGAATCCACGGGAGCCATTGCTTTCCTGTTCCGATTGGTCCTCCCAAGAATAATTTGAAGGGAAGTTTCATTTCTTTTATCATCCCATCATTTTTAGAAAGAACAGGGGCCTGACGCAGACTTACTCTTCTTATACCTAAAAATTCAGCTTTAGAAGCTTCAAGCTCCCACTTCTTACATACATCAGATAAAAAATCATTTGAGGGAGGACTCTGTTCAGTTATTAATTCTTCATCTTTATTTCCGTAATAACCTACTGCCGATGCACAGATGAACAAACCGGGTTTCTCATCAATCTCTTCCATTCCCAAAATTAAATTTTTCGTACTGGTAAGACGGCTGTCTATAATGATCTTTTTATATTGTTCGCTCCATCTTCGTCCGGCAAGATTTGCACCCGCCAAATGAATCACCGCATCCTTTCTGTTCAGCTCTGATTTCCACTGCTCCGGTTTTCTGTAATCCCATTCAACAAATTTTTTTACTTCCGGCAGCTCTCTTTTTCCTTTTTGGATATTTCTTGTAAAGATTGTAATCTCATCTCCTCTTTTAATAAGAGCATTGCAAAGTTTGGTGCCAATTAATCCCGTAGCACCGGTTATTATGATTTTCTTAGCCATCTTTTAGAAAATTTTCAGAGAAAATAAATCATTATTTATTGCTTTAAAATATTGATTATCAATACATAAATAAATAATCGGAACCAGGTTCATTTTAAAAATAAAACTTATTAGCTGGTTTAGTTAAATTTTTGTAATGGAAATTTATAAATTGCATCATATGAAAACTAAAATGAATGATAAAAAATCAGTTTACGGTTCTTTTTCTAAAAATTTCTGGGTTGTAATAATAATGGAGTTTTTTGAAAGAGGCTCTTACTACGGAGTACTATCTGTTTTATATGTATATCTTATTCTGGACAAAAACGAAGGCGGATTAGAATTTTCAAAGCAGAGTGTTGGTGTAATTAAAAGTGTAGTCACACCGATGCTTTACTTTCTGCCTATTCTTTCTGGTGCTCTGGCTGATAGGTTCGGATATAGAAAAACGCTCTTTTTTGCCTTTGTTGTTATGAGTCTTGGCTATTTCTCTACAAGCCTTTTTACTTCTTATGTACCGGTATTTTTAAGTCTTTTATTAATGGTAACCGGAGCAGGTTTTTTCAAACCAGTTATCTCCGGCACTATTGCAAGAACAACGGATGAATCTAATTCGACGCTTGGGTTCGG
>JBLNGL010000294.1:0-2612 GCA_050264735.1 Ignavibacteria bacterium
AGATACGATAAAAAATATGGACATTACAGAGCAGAATATTTTTTTCATTTTAATTTCCTTGTGAATAGTAATAAAAGGATGTGGGATTTTTCTGATTTACTTCATCAATATCATTTTCTTAGTTTCCGAAAAACCTTTTGCAGTAATTCTATAAAAATAAATACCGCTAGATAGGTTTGAGCCGTTAAATTCTGTTTCATATCTGCCCGGATCTTTTTCCTCGTTCACAAGGGTTTCTATTTCCCTGCCGAGAAGATCATATATTTTCAAGGAAACTAATTCAGTAGAAGAAATTTCATAAGTAATAACAGTTGAGGGATTAAAGGGATTGGGATAGTTCTGAATGAGACGGAAGTCCTTTATAATATTTTTTCCCTTCCCTGATTCTACTGCAGTTATTTGGTCAAGATTATACCGGCGTGTAGTGCCTGTTTGCACGTGATGAACAAATAAATAATCTTTATTTATGGTAAGCTCTTTTTCTCCTGATAAAAGGTCATCAACAGCTTTCCAATCATTGAAATTTATACTCAGGAATAACTTATCAGAGGCTGCAAAAAAGAATGTATCATTAAAACAGATATCAGATAGATAGATATTTTTAAAATCCTCAATAGGCTTTATATTCCAGGATTTTCCTGTAGTCGACTCATAGAATTCGTTATTTGCTGATGCATAAAATTTATTATTTACATAAAAAATGTCTTTAATAAAAGTACTAAATCCTGCAATTGAGGCCCATGTTGTTCCATTATTAGTGGAGTATTCCTGCCAAAAATTTATATGATCCGGACTACCGCCCGTGAAGAAAGAGAATAGAATGCCATGAGAATAAAGCAGATTATGGATTGTACCTCCTGTATGAATTTTAGTCCAGTTATCTCCGTTCGCAGTAGCTCGATAGATATATCCTTCCGGAGGAATTCCGAATATTGAGGAATAATAATAAAATACGGCAAAGACAGAATTATTGTCAGAGTATAAATGATCTATCTCTTCACTTGCAAAAAAGACACCAGCCCAACTATTGCTCTCAACAGGACATCTATATATAATTCCAGATGTATCTCCTGCAAACAGGTATCTATCGTTTCCTGTAAAACTTGTTATCTTGCCCCAAGGTTTGCTTTTAGGAATCCAATTTTCCCCGCTGTCAGTCGAATAAAAAATACTGTCATTCGACGATAATCCATAAATTACAGTTGAATTAAGGTTGAATGAAAATATGCGATATGGTTTACTGATCTCGTTCCATTGGGAATAGATTGGATTTGTAAACAAACAGATAATATTTATCAGATTAAAACAACAAAAAATGAGTTTCATTTTCACTTTCCTTTGAACAGCTATATACGTTAATAAATTGAAATTAATTCAAATAAAATTCTATTTAATCATAATCATCTTTTTCGTTTCCGAAAAATCTGTTGCAGTAATCCTGTAAAAATATATACCGCTTGCAAGGTTCGAGCCGTCAAATTCTGCTTTGTATCTACCGGGAGTTTTTTTCTCATTTACCAGAGTTTCTATTTCTCTGCCGAGAATATCATATATTTTTATTGAAACTAATCCTGCCGAGGCAATTTCATAAATAATTGTTGTTGAAGGATTAAAGGGGTTAGGATAGTTTTGTCCCAACTTTAATTTCTCGGGATACTCTAAATTATTCCTGTCATCAACAGAGACTATTAATTCTGAAACTGGTAAGCGCCAAATCGAACAAGGAATAGTATCGAAGACATTTAATCCGATAAAAAGATATTTATCATTTGCTGCCAAAGCTTCAATAAATGAATTGGCGGGGAGATCTATATCTAATTTATACCAATGTGCACCAAAGTCTGTACTTAATCCAATTCCGGAATCAGTTGCTGCTATTAATGTATCTCCTTTGACTATTAAATCCATTATATTTCTTCCTGGTGATCCGGTGCTCGCAGCTTCCCAGTTTTTTCCCAAATCATTAGATTTCCATATATTATTACTTGTTGCCGCGAATAAATATTCATTTATACCAATAATGTCCCATAAAATATATGCTAAAGGAAATCCAACCTCTTCCCATGTAATTCCTTGATCATATGATCTAAACAATCTTCCTAATGGCCAATTAGAAACTGCAAATAAAAATCCATAAGCTTCAAAAATCCGGTCAATATTTAATTTCGATATTTTACTATCCATTAATTGAATCCATGTCCTTCCATTATCAGTGGAATAATCAATCCCGTATGCATTTCCGGCAGCCAAAAGGGTATTTTTTGTCTTCTTTATGATTTTCCTATTGCGGTCAATGTTTGATGTCAAATTCCAATTCTGTCCATTGTCCGTCGAAATGTAAAACGTAGTTTCATTGTTGGCAGGACCGGGAACAAGAGCAAAAAAACCTGTGCTATCTGATGTAATATCTTTAATCCAATAAAACTCTTCAGGAGGATAATAGTAGCCGGGTAATCCTAACATAGCTGGTTCCCAGCTTTCGCCGTCATTTAAACTTCGAAAAATGCAGTTGGGAGTTTTGACAAAAAGAATTCCATCTTTAAATGTCAGAGTTTGTGCGAATCTATTTGTATGGCAGCTAGTTATCTTCCATTCATTTCCAAAATTCTTTG
>JBLNGL010000295.1:0-3354 GCA_050264735.1 Ignavibacteria bacterium
CTCTTTTAGATATTTCTCTGCCTAGTACAAAATAAACTTCTCCATTAATTAAACTTATATCCGCCTGTAAGCCCTGAGTCCAGATATTACTATAAAGTCTATTGTATTGTCCATTAGTATATTCATAAATATGTGTGCTATCAGTGTAATTTCGGCCCCCGATAATCCGCAAATAAATTTTATTATCCGGTTTATTTCTGTACAAATGTCCGATAATGCCAAATAATCCATTTGTATTTAATAAATTCCAGCTGCCATTAGAGAAATGAGCTATAACACTATTATTCAAATAACCTTCTGTATCAGGATAAGCGCCAAGAGCATAAAAATCATTAGGAAATTCACCCCATAAATTATTAAATGCAATATCGTTGTGTCCATCTTTATTTAGTCGGGCAAATTCTTTCCAGTTAATCCCGTTATAATGCCAAATATCTCCTATACTCCCTCCAATATAGACTTCATCATTAGAAAATCCCCAAATAGAGCCCGGTGAAATTAATCGAAAAACTCCATCAGTAGACCATTTAATTCCATCAAAATGAAAGATAGATTCATAAGGATTGCCTCCTGTGTTTATTGCCCAAAGATTGTTTGGAGAATTTCCCCAGAGCCTGTAAATTGAATCACTAGATTTTATTGTATCTATCATCCAATTATAATTTCTTCTTCCCGGCTGGTCTTCGGTCGGAGGTGCATAAGGATTTTCTTTGCAGCTAAAGGATGTCAAAAATACAAAGCTCATCAATATTATATTTAATCTCATTTTCATATAAAATTATTAAACAGAAGATTTAATCTTTATCAGCTTAATTTTGCTATGGGGTAAAGAGTAATTCAAATTAAGGAAAGAAATTGTGGATGTTCCCTCTAAAAGCAGTGAATAGGTTTCTTTTAATATTTCCATTTTAACCCCTAAAAATAAACAAATTAACCTAAGTTAAATTAGTTAAAAAAAACAAAAGTAAATTAATTTAAAAAACCTAAAAAAATTTTTATGTAAAAACATTAATATGATTACCAATTATTTTAGCTCCAAAATGAGGGGATTTAGAGAATTGTTATTCAAAAAAACAGGGATTATGGCTCAATTCATCTTCTGTTCCGGAAACAGCTCTACTTTCACATAATTTTTCTCATTGAAATATTTTTTTGCAGTTTCAGTTATATCCTTTACAGTAAGCTTTTCAACTCTTTCCGGGTAATTATTTATTTCATCTAAGTTAATCCCGTATAAATAATAATATACCATCGTCCTCAGCCAAAAACCGTTTTCTTTTAAACTAGTTTCCCATTCACGCTTCTGAGTTTCTTTTACTTTGGTAAGATAAATGCTGCCGGCCGGCTGCGATTTAAGGCTGTCAATCTGGTTAAATGCACTTTCCACCAGCTCATTCACTCTATCCGGTGAGCATCCGAATGAAATTGAAATTTTATATTCCTGATCGGGGTAACGCTGCCCTATTGAAGATATGCTGACGCCGTATGTTCCTCCTTTATCCTCTCTGAGAACTTCACGGAGTTTTATCCGCAGGACATCAGTCATTGCAGTTAACTTATACCTTGTCTCCATATTCCAATCAAATGGACCTGTAAAAGTGAGATTGACCCGGCTTTTCGGTTCCAGACCTTTATAAACTGTTTTTTCAATTACTCCTGCCGGCGGATCTATATTAAGATCCTGCCAGCTTTCATTTCTCTTTAATGAAGGCAATCCGCCGATATATGTGAGAATCAATGGCTTAATACTATCCGGATTAAAGCTTCCCACAAAAAAGAAAGTGAAATCGGAAGCATCGGTAAAACGGTCTTTAAAAATTTCAAAAGACTCCTTCATATCCATTTCATTAAGCGTTTCTAGAGTCCACGGTTTCATTCTCGGATTGTATTGAGTCAAAGTGACATCAAGAGTATCCTGGAAAGCAGCTTCTGGGCTGAGACTCCTGTTTTTCAGATAGCTTCTCAACTTCTCCAAATATGAAAGATAAGATGAGCTGTCAATTCGAGGATGGGTAAAATAAAGATACATAAGCTGGAACATTGTTTCCAAATCTTTCGGAGTGCTTGAACCTGAAAATCCCTCTGAAAGTTCACTTATATAAGTATTAACATCCACCACTTTACCAGCAAGCATTTTCTGAAGCTCGATGAAATTAAAATTTCCCGCTCCGCTCTGTCCGACTAAAGTTGAAGCAGTAGCCGCAGGAATATACTCGCTGTCCGGTATAATAGAATTTCCCCCCGGGCTGAATGCCTGGAAAAGGATTTCATCATTTTTGAAATCAGTCGGTTTTAATACTACTTTTGCCCCATTTGATAACTTCCACTCAGTAATGCCTAAGTCTTTAAAACTATTTTCGCTGATTACTGCGGCAGGAGCCGGCTTTTTTTCTACTAAAGGCAGGTTAGAAACTTTATCATTATAAGGTTCAATCTCTTTATTCTTTACCTCGGCGGCAGCCGCGGACAACTCCTTTTCCTGAGGTATCTGCAAATCTTTCTTTTCAGGGGCGCTCACGGTAACAACAATATTATTATCCGTAATCCATTTTCCGGTAAGGGCATTTACTTCCTGCAGAGTTATTCCGGGAAGAAACTCCTTATAAAGCTTATATTCATATTCAATTCCGGGTACCGGTTCATCCGTAAGAAAATTTCTAATATATTCCGCAACAAGCTGAGATGATTCGGTTTTATCTTTCTCTTTATACGCTCTTTCCATGTTTGCCAGCAGCTCATCCTTCTGCCGCTGCAGTTCCGAAGCAGTAAATCCGTATTTCCGGACTCTTTCACTTTCCGTCAGAAGCGCTTTAAATCCTCTCAGAATTCCATCTTCTTTTACACCTGCACTTAGAAGGTAGAATTCTTTGCTTCTTATAAATCTTCCTTTTGCGGAATAACCAAAAAGGAAAGGAGGATCGGGCTGCTGCGTTATTTCTGTCAGCCTATTATTCAGCATCCCGTTATAAAGATTTTCAATTATATCCCGGCGGTAATCGCCTGCTGTCTTCTCAGGTTCTATATCCTGCTTAAAATAAATTCCTACAGTTGACTGTGTCGCCTCAGGATCAGCAGCAATTGCGAAAAGCATTTTTTCATTTCCGGGGACAGGAAATATTTTTCTTTCGCGGGGGGATTGAGCTTTCGGAATCGCCGAGAATATTTTTTTAATGTAATCTTCAACTTCCTTTTTATCAAAATCGCCGACTGCTACAACCGCCATCAGGTCAGGCCTGTACCAATGGTGGTAAAATCTTTTCACAGTTTCATAAGGGAAGCTTTCCAATATTTCCTTTTTACCGATCGGTAGTCTTTCGGCATACACAGAGTTTTTAAATAAAATAGGGAACTGCT
>JBLNGL010000296.1:0-5710 GCA_050264735.1 Ignavibacteria bacterium
ATCTTGTAAAAAATATTCCTGAAAATCAAAAAAACTCGGTAAGACTTTATCTCGACTGCGGAGACGGCGATTTTCTCTATAAAGGAAATTCTGCACTCCATATACTGATGTCGGATCTAAATTTTCCGCACGAATTCAGAGTAAGAGACGGAATTCATGACTGGGAGTATTGGCGGACAGGATTGGCTGATGCATTGAGTTTTATAAGCAGAAGCTTTCATAGATGAAGTCCCTAAATCCTCAAAAGAGGGACTTCAGTATTTTTTAAATATATTATTCAATAAATCTTATTTACCATGAAACACAAAATATTTTTTACTATCCTCCTTTTCATTTCCGGTCAAACGTTTCCTCAAGATTATAGCGGCAAAGCAAATCCCGAGGCTGAAGTCCTTTCCGGAAATGTCCGCATCACTATTCTTACTTCTCATATTATAAGGATGGAGTGGAGTGAAGATGGAATCTTTGAAGATCTTGCATCGTTAAAATTTGTGAATAGGAATACTTTAGTACCGAAATTCGATAATAATGAAACGGACGGATATCTTCAGATTAAAACGGCAGCAATGACTGTAAATTATAAAATTAATTCGGGAAAATTCGGGGTGGACAGCAACTTATTTATAGATTTTACTGTTAATGGAGAGAAAAGAAAGTGGATGCCCGGTATGGAAAATAAAGGGAATCTTCTTGGTACTACCAGAACCCTCGACGGTGTAAACGGAACTGCCGAATTGGAACATGGATTGCTTTCACGGGACGGCTGGACTTTTATCGATGATTCCGAAAGTCCGTTATTTGACAACTCTTCATGGCAATGGGTTGCTCCGCGTCCGAATAAAAACCTGCAGGATTGGTATTTCTTTGTATATGGGACCGATTACAAAATTATTTTAAAAGAATTCACAGAGATCGCCGGGAGAATTCCCATCCCTCCTAGATTTGCATTCGGTTACTGGTGGTCACGGTATTGGAAATATACGGATCAAGAATTCAAAGAATTAATTGATGAGTTTAAAATTCATGATGTTCCGCTCGACGTGCTTGTTATCGATATGGACTGGCACCTGGTAAATAAACCGGAATGGTATAAAGATGGGAAGAAAATTAAAGATCAAGCCGGGCAAAACGCGGGATGGACAGGATTTACATGGAATAGATCCGTATTCCCTGATCCTGAAAAATTTTTAGAATATACGGATGAATTGAATCTTAAAACCTGTTTAAATCTTCATCCCGCATCAGGCATACAGCCGCATGAGGAAATTTATCCTGAGTTTGCAGAAGCAATGGGGACAGATCCCGGTACGAAAAAATATATCCCTTTTGATATAACAAATAAAAATATGCAGAGAATTATCTTAATCTAATTCTTCATCCCATGGAAAAAAAAGGAATTGATTTCTGGTGGCTGGACTGGCAGCAGTGGAGCACAACATCAATTAAGGGAGTAAATCCGACTTTCTATTTAAATTATGTTCATTTCAGCGATATGGAAAGAAATAATGAGAAAAGACCTCTGCTTTATCACCGCTGGGGTGGACTTGGAAACCACCGCTATCAAATAGGATTTTCAGGAGATGTTCATATTACATGGGAATCCCTGAATTTTCAACCCTACTTTACAGCTACTGCTTCGAATGTCGGTTATGGTTACTGGAGCCATGACATTGGCGGACATATGGCCGGAGATCAAAAGAAAAATCCGGAATTATTTACGAGATGGATCCAATGGGGAGTGTTCAGCCCTATTCTGCGGACACATGCTACAAAAGATCCTGAGATCGAGAGAAGAATCTGGGCTTACTCTTTAGACTATTTTTATATAATGCGGAACGCAATTAAGCTCCGATATTCTTTAATTCCTTATATCTACACTTCGGCAAAAGAAGCATATGATGCCGGAATTTCCCTGCTCAGGCCGATGTATTATGATTATCCCAAGATTGAAACTTCTTACGAAATGAAAAATCAATACATGTTTGGAAAAGATATAATTGTTAGTCCTATTACTCATCCGATTGAAATAGAAAAGGACAGCTTGCAAAGATTATATACAATGCAGAAAGTCTGGCTGCCTGAAGGGAATTGGATCGAGTGGAGCTCGGGTGCAATATTAAAAGGGGGCGAAATTATTGAGAGACCGTTCTGCCTGGAAGATATTCCTGTTTATATAAAGGCAGGAGCAGTGATTCCGATGCAGAAAGAATTTTCTCCCGAAGCAGGAATAAAAAATACGGCAGATGAAATTAAAGATTATCTGATTCTTAATATTTTTCCCGGCGACTCCGGATCTATAAAAGTATATGATGATGAGGGGAACAACCAAAATTATAAGAAAAATGCTTTTACTTTCACCAAAGTAAGTTTTTCCATGAAAGGTAATCTTGTAAATTTAAAAATTTCACCGGTTGAAGGTAATTATAAGGGAATGCCCGAAGAAAGATCTTATGAACTGCGGTTTCCGATTTCGTATCCCCCTTCAGAAGTAAAAGTGAACGGAAATCATTATAAATATAATGAAAATAATAAACCTGGAACCTGGAATTATAATGGTTCGGATTTAACAGCATTTATTTTTACACCAAAAATAAATGTTCATGATGAAGTTTATATTGAAATAAAATTTCCGGATGAAGATATTGCCGTCCTTTCAGGGAAAAAGAAATTATTCGCCGGCTTGAAAAAAACCGCAGAATCTGTAAGTAATTTCGGGCGGGAAGATAAGAAATGGGATGAAAGCAAGGCTAATACCGACTCGGTAATCTGGCTGGCTCAAATTGGTAATAGAATTACTCTAAATCCTGCTACAATTTTTGTTGAGCTGAAAGAATTTGAAAACAGTTTTCCTTCGGTTTTAAATATGATTAAGGACCAGAAAAGGAATTTGCCCAAACTGGAAAGATATTATGATTTGATTGAAGTTTCGATAAAACAATAATAATGAGCCGAAAACTTCTTTAGAGATAGTTAAATTTTATTTTTTGGAAATAAATATTGAAATTAAAAAATCTTTTTATCCGACCCAGTTTTCCGCAAGATTTTCCTGCACTACTGTTTTTGGTGGAAGGGTTGAAATGTTTGTCTTTATGCAAACCACCTGTGTTTCGGAGTACTTTAAAACTTTCTTAGCTACATTTCCAGCCACCGAATGATATAAATTGGTTTTTCCGTGTGTTGCAATAATTATCAAATCAATATTTTCACTTTTTGCATATTTGATAATTTCTTCATGCACCCTGCCTTGGAGAATATTTCTGCAGATCTCAACATGCGCATTGGAAAATTTGTTTATAAACCTTTCTAATTCTTCTTCAGCATTAAATATGCGGTCTCTTTCAAGATTCATTCTATCATGATGATTGATGCTTTCACTGTTCTGCGTGAGAGGCTCAAGAACATGAAGTATATGAAGCTTTGCAGAATATCTTTTGGCAAAGTTTAGTGCAAATTCGTAAGCTTCGGCAGAGTTGCGTGAAAAATCAGTCGGCATAAGAATACTTGTAAACAGCATCGTATCTCCTTGTTTTTCATCGTAGTCATTTGTTTTTAAAAAGCCCGTCAAGAATAGTTATTTAAAGAATAAACTTTTTGATTATTAAAACTTGTGATTTATCTTAAATTGAGACGAAAATTGCATGTTTTACTCCAAAGGAATGTAATTTAAATCATCTCAAAAATGGGCTAGTTGAACGCCAGACGCTCAACAAATGGGGAAAATATTGCTGATAAAAACTTATCCAATAGAAATTCCATTTCCGGTAGCAGGGAATCTTCAGATAATTAAACTATTTTAAATTTCAGCATGATTCAAGGTATCTGGAAACGAAAAGATCTTCTCAATGATACACTGCTCTAAAGCTTTGAGCGAGAAGTTTCGGCTGTTGGATGAAAGATGATTTAATACTAGAAAGGAGAATTTAAAATTAAGAAGTTAAGAACTTCTGCTGAAAATTCTCAACTTCTTATCTGAGTTTTTAATTTATTAGATAATTTACATATTCTCTCTATTTCCGGAATCAATATCCTGCCAGGTCGTTTCAACATCATTCCAGGAATGGTTGATATCGGATTTAAATTGATCCCAGTTATCTTCAGTAATATTGCCGAAATCGCGCCATTTTGAATCCAAATCATGCCGTTTATCTTCAAGCTTATCGACCTGGTTATTCAATTCTTCCTTTGCGTCCCCGATTGCATTGTCTGCTTCCTGCTGCAGTTCATTAATTTTTTGATCCAGTTTGTTCCTAGCCTGCTGAAAATCGGATTTTAATTCATTCCTGTCTGCATATGAATAGTCTTTACTTTCATCCCAAAAATCGTTTGCTGAATCGTTATCATACATTGATGTATCCTGTGTAATTCCGGGGGTTTGAGTGGATTGATCTCCCTTATTATCGTCGTTCCTATTATTCTGGCAGGAAACAAGAAAAAATGCAAAGAGAAAGTTTAACATCGCCGATACAAATAGGTTCGTTTTCATAGCTTATCCTTTCTGAATGTTTTTTATAAGTGTCTATTTAACCGCTAAATTATTATTTTCTTCTTTAATAGGGATGAATTTTATCACAATCTTTTTTGAAAGTTTGGTATCTCACTCGTTAATTAGATTTTTTAAAAATTTTGATGTATGATATTTCAATTCATTTTTTATATTTCTCCATTCTTTAAAATCACTTAAGGAAAACTACTGAATAAATTAAATGAAGCTGCATTTATTTGCATTTTCTTTTCTGTCTTCTCTGCAGGCCAGGTAAGATATGAAGGATCGCCTGATCCTGGTTATATTTTTGCAAGATCGGAAACCGGTTTTCCTGAAGACAAAAAATGATCTTCATTCTGCTTTAAATACAGGCATCGGTTTTTTAAAAAGCCCTCTTAATTTTACATCCGAAGATTTAATTTTAACCGGAATTATAGTCGGCGCAACTTCAGCCTCACTTCTGATCGATCAGCCAGTCCGGGTTTCTGTAAAAAAAATTCACAGCCCGGAGCTTGATCAAATCACACCCTTTGGAGAAGGTTTTGGAAACGCTAAATATTCCACCGCATTAAGCGGTGTTTCATACATAGGAGGGTTCTTAATCGACGATCCGGAATTGAGGAAGACAGGATTAATTTTAATGGAAACTCTCTTTTTTAATGGTCTAATTACACAGGGATTAAAAATGATAATGGGGAGAGCCCGTCCTTATTTAAATGATGGGAATATGGATATTGATTTCTTTACTTTCGAAATGGACCAGGAAGATTATTCAATGCCGTCAGGACATACATCCGCAGCATTCTCCGTAGCTACGGTTCTTTCCGAAAGGATAGAAAACATTTTTGCTTCTGCAGCTTTATATTCCCTGGCCGGTCTTACCGCATTTCAAAGAATTTACAGGGATCAGCATTGGTTTTCCGATACAATCCTGGCTGCGGTGCTTGGAACAGTTATAGGATTAAAAATAGTCAAACTCAATTCCGAGGAGTCTGAAGTTACTCCTAAAGGAGCATCTGTAAACTTTGTTCCGGTCTTTAGTCTTAACTCTGTGGGTATCGGTATTTCGGCAGCTTTTTGAAATTTCTAGTCATGAAAACTTTAGCAGTTTCCGGAAGACTCCGGGATATAGTTTAAAACTATTGCGGTCCACTCATCCATTCTTATTGCTTCGAGCAATTTAAATCCTAGATTAAAATACTTGTTTAGAATTTCCGGTTCATCTTC
>JBLNGL010000297.1:0-3334 GCA_050264735.1 Ignavibacteria bacterium
GATTTCTTACAGTATAAGGAACAGTTTCCGCCCAGGCAAGAAACTTCTCCCAATCGGATGCATCTCCCGTAATATATTTTTCATTCACCCCGTTTGTTCTCATTGCCCGCCATTTATAATGGTCGCCATACAGCCAGATTTGAGTTAAAGTCTCGAAGTTTTTATTTAAGGCAATTTCATTTACAGGAAGATGACAATGATAATCTATGATCGGCAGGTCTTTTACAATGCTGAATAAATATTCCGAAGTTTTTGTATTCAGCAGAAATTTTTCATTAAGAAATTCATTAGAAATATTAACACTGCGGGTTATTGCTGAACTACTCAGGGTCATTTAATTATTTACTTTATTTAAAAATTATTTTACGGAAAGAAAATTAGAAATGAAAATGAGGTTTTTTACAGCTCCGCCGGGTCGGTCACGCTTGTTTTTCACTTAACCGGTTAAGTAAACGATACATTCAACGTTCAAGTTTAGAAAAAATTATTTTTAAAAGCAATATCATTTCATTTTTTCTTTTATTTTTTTCCTGAACTTTCAAAAAAAATTGGAACAGTTCAAAAGTTTAATTATCAATAAAAGCGTGAATTCAAATTGAATGATATGGAAGGTAATTCGTGAAATTTATTAGTCACGAGTCAAAGATCAAAAATCAAAAAAATTGGAATTTTAACTTTAATACTTTTGAATTTTGAATTTTGACTTATCTAAGTACGCCCAGAAGGACTCGAACCTTCAGCCTTTGGAACCGGAATCCAACGTTCTATCCATTTGAACTATGGGCGCAGACTGCCTGCCCCGCTTTGCGGGGAATGAATGATTGAATGAATGAATGAGTAAAAATAAAATCTTACAAAAAAGATTTGTTAAACATATAAAAAATAGTTGCTATTGAAAAGTGAGATTAAAATTACTAAACTTTCAGTAAATCAACTCAATTCGTAGTTATCGCTCCTCTTCCTTGGTGAGATCTTATTACTTGATTTTTAATTTATAAGGTATTATATATAGTGAACGTATGTTCACTATATATTTACAATGAACAGTAATTTAATTGATCTGAAGAATTTTACGCTTCCTTCACCCAAAACGGAGCATAGCCGGAATATTAATATTATTCACATCTATCCTTTAATCCAGCGAAATACTAAGTCGGTTCCCTTCGATATTTACGATTACAATATGCTCTTCAGCGATGAGCTTGTAAAAAAAATTATCCGGGAAGGAAAAACAATCGGCTGCTTTTATATAGAATCCCCGGGAATGCGTTCGCTGCTGAAAAAGCTTAACGTCGATAATTTTGAAATGCTGACAGCCGCAAGCTCTGTTATCCGTCCGGGCGTTGCGGAAAGCGGGATGATGCAGGAATTTATTCTGCGGCATCACGACCCGTCAAAAAGAAAATATTTAGTCCCCGAGATGGAAGAAATTTTAGGGGAAACTTACGGCGTGATGATTTACCAGGAAGATGTTATAAAGATTGTCCATCATATAGCCGGATTATCTTTGGAGGAAGCCGACCTGCTGCGGCGCGCCATGTCGGGGAAAATGCGCTCGCATACTGCCATGAAAGCTTTAACGGAAAAATTTTTTAACTCATGTATGGGAAGGGGCCTCTCTTTTGAAATCTCGAAAGAACTCTGGAGACAGATAGAAAGTTTTGCAGGCTATTCATTCTGTAAAGCCCACAGCGCTTCTTTTGCACTTCTCTCTTATCAAGTGGCTTTTTTAAAAGCATACTACCCCGCTGAGTTCATGGCATCCGTGTTATCTAACCAGGGAGGTTTTTATTCTCCCGCAGTATATATACAGGAAGCAAAACGGCTGGGCATAAAAATAATGCTCCCTTCTATAAACCGCAGCATATATGAATACACCGGGAAATATAACACCATTCAGATCGGCTTTTTGGCAATAAAAAATTTTTCGCGCGCATCTGCCGAATCGATTATCGAAGAGCGGAAAAAATACGGGCTCTTTGTTTCATTAGCCGATTTTCTGGTAAGGACAAAGACCGGCTATGAAGAGACTATTCTATTAATTAAATGCGGCGCAATGGACTGCTTTAAAGAAACACGTCCCACCCTGCTCCGTTTCCTCGATATTTATTTCCGTAAGCTGAAACTGCTGAATGAAAGCTATACCGACTTATTCATTAATGAATCCTTTGATTTAATAGAGCAGGTCAGGACTAAAGAGAATTACTCAATAGAAGAAAAATGTTTAGCCGAATACGAAAGCTTCGATTACATGGTAACCAGGCATCCCTTAGAGTTTTATGCCGGCTCGATCACCCCCAACATTATTAATGCCGCAGATTTGCTCAGGCACCACGGCAAAAGAGTAAAAATGATCGGCTGGTATATGACTTCAAAAAGGATAAGCACCAAGAAGGGGGATGTAATGAAATTTTTATCTCTCGAAGATTTAACAGGAACATTTGAAGCAGTTATCTTTCCGAATATCTACATGCAGGTTGCGGAAAAAACTTTATCGATGGGACCATATATAATTGAAGGAAAAGCGGACCACGATAATGTAATTGTAGATAAGCTCGATCTGCTGGCGGATAATTCAATAAAAGCGGAATTCCAGAAAGACAGCGCCGAGTATGTATACAAGCCAAATGATGAAGGACTGAACGAAGAAGATTTTCACCTGGCTCAATCAATTGATATAGAGAAATTGAGAAAGGCTTATGTAGCATGATTTTGCCGTCAGAATATACAGGATATTTTCCGCTGCATGTTCATTCAACATATTCTCTTTTAGAAGGGGTAATTACAATTGAGCAGATTATTGACAAAGCCGTTTCTTATAATCTGAATGCAGTTGCTTTAACCGACACTAACGGAATGCACGGCTTAATTCAATTTTATAAAACTGCAAAAGAAAAAGGAATTAAACCGGTATTGGGCGCTTACATCGATGAACCTTCCGATAAAAAAACTTATGCGGTTTTCCTCGCAAAAAATTTAGAGGGTTACTCCGATATATGCAGGATAATTACATCAAGAAAATTAAAGGCAGATATGCCCCGCGCTTCCGGTTCAAAGTTCCAAAGCGGGCAGACCGGCTTCTCATTATTCACTCTTCTTCAGGAATATTTCCCGAATTTATTTATCTTCTCAAGCTCTGCAGCTCTGCTGGAAAGTGTTCCTGCCTATGATAATATCTTCGCAGAATTAATTTTAACCGAAGAACACAGAAAAAATTCTCTTCTTTTATATGAGCTTATACAGAAAAGAAAATTCAAGTATATAATCACCAATCCAATTTACTTTTCTTCTCCGGAAGATTACATTCTTCATAAAGTTGTAAGCGCAGTAAAGA
>JBLNGL010000298.1:0-5323 GCA_050264735.1 Ignavibacteria bacterium
AATTTGGGGAATTTCAATGAAGCATTTTCTTTAAAATTGGGAGATGCATTAAAATACCGGGATAAACTTTTTCTAAAAGAAGCTTCGCTAAATTTCAGCACAGATTATGCTTCCTACTACAATTCAATATTTAAAGCGGGTTTAAGAAACCTGCAGATAATTGGAAGAAGGAACACCGGGGAAACTCAAAATCTTTCCTTCAGAGACGGCAGCAGTATTGATATCCTCCTTCAGACACAAAAAAGTGAAATAATATTTAACGAGCTTAACAGCAATATTAATGAATTCCTGACTTTTTTTCCGGATGAAATTGAGATAATTGCGGAACACATTATTAATCCGGAAAACGAAAATGTTTCTTTTACTACAACAAATAAGGATTCCATAAAATACGGAGTATTATTCAGAACCAGGGGATATTTAGCTCTAAAAAATACTACCGTTACAGATACACTCGAACTGAAAATTAATGGCGGGGACAGGGAATCTATTTTGGAAAGCAAAAAAGCTGATCTTAACATAAGCATTGAGAATGCTATTCCGCTTACAGCGTCTTTTAAAGTAGTATTAGCTGATAAAGATTTTAATCCTCTTTTTACAGTCAGTAGAAACTCTTTGGGAGAAGATTCATTGCTGGTTAACGGAGGGGAAATTAATTCTTCAACAGGTGATGTCATTTCCCCGGCTCTAAGTTTTCACGGTATTTCTTTGAATGCGGATGAGATCCGCATGCTGGCCAATTCTTATTATGCCATAGTTTCAACAACAGTTAAAACCAAAGAATCATCGGAAAACTTATCCAGTCTCCAGATGGTTCCGATAAAAGTTTCCAATTGGGTAAGCATTAAGGCTTACGGTATGGTCAGATATCATGTAAACCCCGATTAAAATATGAAAATAACTACTTCTTTTTTAATAATTTTTTTAGTTTTAAGCTCTTTATGCAATGCACAGTATGGTTCATCCGGGAATACTGATGCAAGAAGCACCGGAATGGCTAAGACTTCAAATGCCGTTTCCTTCGGAATTTATTCTCTGGGTATTAATCCTGCAAATTTATTAAGCGGTGACAACGCAGTTGATTTCGCTCTGCCTCTTCCGCTTCCGAATTTGTCTCTAAAGTCAGGAACTAATTTTCTATCGATTAATGAGATGAATTATTTTTTTGGCGGAGTTGACGGAGAAGGAAGATATTTAAACGAGCAGGATAAAGAACGGATGAAGGATCTATTTAGAGGCGGGGGATCTGTTTTTGCAGATGCTTCCATAAGTCTTTTTGCACTGAACTATAAGAATGAATCAATAGGTGCAATAGCATTTTCAATATCCGATTATTCCGCAGGAAAGTTTGTGTTTCCTGAAGCTCTTGTTGATCTCGCATTAACAGGAAATACACAAAACAAGACTTATTCTTTCGATGATGAAGAAGTGCACAGCTGGTGGATAAGAAATTATTCAATATCATATGCAAGGAAGATCTATGAAACCGAAAATGGTTTTTTTAATAAAATAAGCGGCGGTATCTCATTTAAAATTGTACACGGATTTTTTTATGTGGGTACGGAAAAAGTAAAGACTTCAATTAATACCGGCGGGACAAATGAAATTAGCGGTAAAGCCGATTTTTTAGCTTATACTTCTTTTTCAGAAAACATGGGAGTTAAATATGATTTTGATTCAAACAACAGTTCCGAAGGTTCCCATGTAAATCCATTTATGAGTCCTGCCGGAACGGGCTGGGGATTTGATTTAGGTTTTAGCGCTTCGGTAGGCAGACTTTGGAATTTATCCATTGCTGCAACAGATATAGGCCTCATAACCTGGAAACAAAATACGGCGGAATTTATAGGATCGGGAGATATTTTTCTAAATGATCTTACCGACAAAGCACAATGGGATACTGTAAAGAATAAATTATTTGGAGAAGGCAGGCGGAGAGGAAGTTTTACAACGGGTTTGGCTGCTGCACTAAGAATTGGAGCTTCATGCAGTTTAATGAATAGTATGCTGATCCCAGGCGATTTGATACTGGCATTTGATTATAACCAGGGTTTGAATAGTTATCCCGGTAATTCTGTCATTCCGAGATTTTCCGTCGGTGCAGAATGGAAAGCATGCAATTGGGTTCCGTACTTGAGCACCGGTATTTCAGTGGGAGGTATTGATGGATTTAATTTAGCGTTTGGGATCGGATTTGATATGAGCATTGTAGAAATGCATTTTGCCACGTCTGACCTTCAGGCTTTAATAGATCCCAACTCTGCAGAACATCTTTCCCTAGCTATCGGTTCCAGGTGGAAATTGTAATATTTTTTCCTGAACACTCAATTTTCAACAATCAAATTCCAATTTATGTCAATTGATCATTGAAAAATTGAACTTTTCTAAAATTTTTCTAAGCTGCTCTCTACTCTATACCATCAGCCTATATTCTTAATAAACCTTAACTTCAAATCCATTTACCATCTTTCTACTCTCTCATCCGGGGTAAATTTATTAAAGCTGCCGAAAGAAATATAATATTTGCAAACCATGCAGTTAGAACCGGATCCATGGCTCCGTTCTTACCGAATGCCTGGCTTACTTTCATAAATACAAGATAGATAAAGGTAACAAGAATATTTATGCCAACCTGTACAGCTAATCCGCCTTTTCTTTTATTTGCCGATATCGGCAGACCGAAAAGAACCACAATTAAACTTGCCATCGAAAATGAAAATCTGGAGTAATATTCAATTAAAACTGCAGTCGGATCGTTTCCCGCTTTCTCCTGAGATTCGATTAAAGTTTTTAATTCACCTAAATTCATTTCTTCAGGTTTCTGCTGTTTAAAGAAGAGATCGTTAGGCGAGAAATTAAGATAGTCTAAAGTTGATCTGGCAAAATACTCATCCTTCTGATTTTTTTCTTCCGAAGCAAAAGAAATTTCCGGATTGAAAATTCTTTTTACTCCGTTCTGCGCTATCCAGACTTTTGCCGTTGAATCATACAGCAGGTTCTGCGCGTCAATACGGGAGACCATCTGCGTAAGTTCTTCTTTATTGAATTCCTGTATACTGACACGATATGCAGTATTTCTAGATTCATCAAAAAAAGAAATGCTTACTATCCGGGTCCTTGAATCCTGAAAAAATATATTGCTTCCGGAATTTACAAAACCACGTTTTAAATAATTCCTTTCAATATTTACTTTTGTTTTATTTGCCATGGGGACTAAATAGCCGGCAAAGTAAATTGAAAAAATGCTGACTGCAAATGTTGTTGCTAAAAATGGAGTCATAAAACGGAACAAGCTTACTCCGCTGGCTTTAATTGCAGTCAGCTCACTTAAGTTTGCGGCTTTTCCGGCAGTAAATAAAGCTGCAAATAAGACTCCTACCGGCGTCATTAATTTTAATATCTCGGGAGCAAAGACAAAATAATAATGCAGTACTATACCGGCGGGAACATTCTGGTCTATAAAATCATCAAGGTTTTCCATCATATCAATGACAACAAAAATTACGGTAAAAGCAATTAACCCGAATATTATTGTCATTAAGAACTGTTTAATTAAATATCTGTCTAAAATTTTCATAATTGCTGACCTGTTACCTTATCATCTCCTCAGCAGTCCGCCATCTTTTCGGGATCAATTTTTTAAGAAGCTCAAACTTAATTGTTATTGTCTCCTGTACACTCCTGTAAGTTAAAAATAATCCCGCAGCGCCCAGCAGAATATTTGCAGACCACATTCCCCAGAAGGGGGAAAAAAAGTTTCTTTCAGAGAGTTTTTCACCGCCGATTAAGAAAGCCCAGTATAAAAGAAAAAAGAATAAGCTTATGCTTGCCGCTACACCGAACCCGCCTCTCTTAACCATTACGCCGAGCGGAGCGCCGATTAAAATAAAAATAATGCAGGCTACCGGCAGGGCATATTTTTTGTGAATTTCTACATTGTATTTATCAATATTAGCCTGCTCATTCATAATCCTACGAAAATTTGCTAGGACTAAATTTTTTGCCGTATTTACTTTATCGATAGCTCTTATATAAAGAATATCTTTCTTTTTTAATGACAGATTCGGATTACTTGCATATGCGTTTACTGAATCTGCAAATAGAAATTTTTTTGCTTCTCTATTAAGCATTGTTGCGAAATTTTCCTTAACCATCATTGTGCTGTCTACTATTCTCTGCATTGCCTGAATGCTGAGCTCTCTTTCTCCGCGTGGTCCCCCGGGGCCCGACCGCTGAAATGTAAATTGATCACCCGGCATTGCAATCCGGTGTCTTTTAAAAACAAGTTTTCTGTATAGATTTGTTTGAGCTACCTGCGATTCATGAATTTCCCCGTTTTCAAGATCCATAATCAATTTTGTCTGGTCCGGTGAAAAATAAATTTTCCCCTTTTCTGCAGTTACTACATTTATCTTTCCGGGATTTGTATAATCGTATATAGTTATATCATATAGTCTATTGGAATTTTTTTCTATTTCTCTGACTAAAATTGCATAATTAGATACTTCCTGTGAAAAGACTCCCGGTTCCAAAGATAAAGTAGGACGCTGTCTTGAAATATCTCCCATTAATATTTTTGCTTGATGGTTTGCGTCAGGCAGCACGTCATTATTAAATAAAAATAAAAGATAGCCTAATAAAACACTGGCTATCAGAGGTGCAGTCATCATTTTATACAAGCTTGTACCGGAAGATTTCATTACAGTAATTTCATTGTTCTGAGACATTGCCCCGAATGCCATAAGAGTTGCAACCAAAGTTGCCATGGGAACGACAAGCACTACCATCCATGCAAGATTGAAAAGGATCAGCTTGATGATTACCCAGGTGTCAAGACCTTTCCCTACAAGTCTGTCTGCAAACTTCATTAAAAACTGAAGAATGAAAATTCCGATTAAAGCCGCCGCGGAAAATATAAAGGGGATTAAATGGTTCCTCAATATGTAGAACGATAAAATCATACAATTCAATATATAAAAAGTTTAAGAGCAACTTCAAGTGGTTTATCCATCGGAGGCATATTCATTATTGCTTTGTTTTTTTGTTTTAAGACTTCTCTATATTTAGATATGAACATAAAAGCATTTCTTTTTGCAGCTCTTCCGTTTATCATTAGCTGTGCTGAACATACAACCCATTCAAATCAATTTGAAATAACGGAAGCGAAAGGGTTTCCCCGCTGGCTCAAAGATAAGAATTATTCAACTAATCAAACTTCCGGGATTGCATTTATCGGGAGAGATGAAAATAACCTTAAAACTTTTTTGGCTGCAGATGATATCGGAAAAATTCATCATCTGAAAATTAAAGACGATACGCTTCT
>JBLNGL010000299.1:0-2652 GCA_050264735.1 Ignavibacteria bacterium
ACATACTTGCAGACTGCCGACCGATAACCGATTACCGATAACCGATTACCAATTAATACTTCTTCTTGCTCTTCCATAGTGATTTCAGCCTGTCCTTAAGGCTCTTCTCCTGCCCTAACTCCGTCGGGAAATAATACTGCGAGCCTTCCAGCTTCTCGGGAAAGTAATTCTCTTCCAGGAAATGGTCTTTGTATTTATGAGGATATTTATACTCGCTGCCGTATCCTATTTCCTCCATCAGCTTGGTGGGGGCGTTTCTTAAATGCAGCGGTACGGGATACAGCGGCTTGTTCTTTACATCCGAATATGCCTGCTCCATTCCCATGTACGATGCATTGCTTTTCGGGACGGACGCAAGGTACGTCGCGCACTGCGCTAAAATTATTCTCGCTTCCGGCATCCCGATTTTATCCACCGCGCTGAATGCCGCTTCCGCAAGCACCAGCCCGTTCGGAGATGCATTCCCTATATCTTCCGAGGCAAGTATTACAAGTCTGCGCGCAATGAATAACGGATCCTCTCCCCCTTCAAGCATTCTTGCCAGCCAGTATAAAGCCGCATCCGGATCGCTCCCCCTCACGCTTTTGATGAATGCCGAAATTACATTGTAATGCTCCTCTCCCCCTTTATCATAAATTATATTTTTCTTCTGTACAATGTTCTCTAAAACTTCTTTCGATATCATTATAGGGTCGCTGTCAATCTCCTGGATTACCGCCGCTTCCAGGATATTCAGCATTATCCTTGCATCTCCGCCGGAAAGATAAATCAGGAAATCCGAATCTACAGGTTCTATCTTCAGCTTCGACAAGAATTCATCCTTTGTTAAAGCAAAATCCAATATTGCCTGTAAATCTTCCTTGGATAAATTATCCAGCACATAAACCCTCGCCCTCGATCTTAATGCCGGGATTACTTCAAATGAAGGATTTTCAGTAGTTGCGCCGATTAACGTAACCAACCCCGATTCCACCGAATGCAGCAGTGCATCCTGCTGTGCCTTATTGAACCTGTGAATTTCATCGATGAAGAGGATTGTTCTTTTATTCATCTTCTGGTTGAGCTCCGCTCTTTCGATGATTGAACGGATATCTTTTACTCCGGATGAAACTGCATTTATCCGGTAGAACTCTGAATTTGTTTTCTCGGCAATGATTTTCGCAATTGTAGTTTTCCCAGAGCCGGGAGGACCCCAAAGTATGAACGAGCTTAAAGTATCATTCTCGATCATCAGTCTTATCGGCTTCCCCGGATCGAGAAGCGCTTTCTGCCCGCGGAACTCCGTTAATGATTTCGGTCTTACTCTTTCTGCAAGAGGGACCTGCGGAATCTTTTTCAAAATACCTCGATTGTTTTAATCTAAGATTCTTTCATGTCATGCTGAATATTATGACAAAATCAAGCTGATTTTAGCTGAGCCGGATTAATTGATTTATAATTATTTGTATAGGCAATTCCGGAATTTATAACAGCAAAAATTATTTTAAGTAATTTATTTTCGATATTGTTTAGAATTAATCTTTTGTTTTTTCCTTCAGCCTCTTTTCGAAGGAAATATTTCTTAAAAAATTGATTATGTGTTCTTACAGATAATGCAGCAAGATAAAGGAGTTTTCTCAGCTTAGCCGGCCCACACTTTTTTGATCTTGGTAGTTTATGCAACGACGTACCGCTTGTCTGTTCATAAGGACATATGCCTGAATAAGCAGCTGTTTCTTTGTAGTTAAGATGCTCTGTAAATCCTCTTGTAAGCACCAGCAGATTAGCAGCTAAGAGAAGTCCAACACCAGGAACAGACTTAGCTAAAGAGATCTTCTGCTTAAAGGAATCGTCTTTATCAATCAGGCTTTTAATTTCCTGGTCAATCTGCTTTATATGTTCTTTGAACTTACTGATTGTTTGCTCATAAATCTGGTTAGCAAGTGGAGTTTGGTAGTATTTATGCTTAATAGTTTTAAGAGCATTTTCATCAGCAATCATTTGTGTACTTAATTGTTCGCGAGTACTTAGAAGTACTTGAATTTGCTCGATAATCTCCTCTTTCGGTTTCCAGAAAGTGAGCTTATCATGATATCTGAAAGCATACTCTGCAATAGAAAGTGCATCAATAAAATCATTTTTCCGGGGTGAGTCTTTGATTTTGTTCTTTATTTTCTGAGGTGCTTCTATAGCAACCAAAAACCCTCTTGAAGCCAGGAAATAAGAAAGATTTTCAGAATAAACACCTGTAGCTTCCATACAGATAATTACTTCTGATTGCTTAATGCTGTTCTTATTGAGCAAAGATATAAATTCATTAAAACCATCAAAGTTGTTCTGGAACTTTTGTATTGGGAATACATGATTATCCGGATTTGTAATGCAGCTAGCAGAAAAGTCTTCTGCCGAAATATCTAACCCGATAAAATATTTTGTTGCTTGCATAATTCTTTTTATTAAATACCCACAGTGGTATGAGCTTGTTCCATTTTATTAATCTTTGTTTATGTAAATATTATTTAGCTTTAACCACCAAAGAGCCGGGTCTCATTCAGCGTTTAAGTTTTCCCTTAAACTTATCTTTAGACTTAATCGGTTCTTTTGGTATTTTATTAAATCCTTTTTTTATGTGAAAGTAATAAATATTTATATCTTAAGTCTAATGGAACTTGT
>JBLNGL010000300.1:0-3019 GCA_050264735.1 Ignavibacteria bacterium
GTCTGTTTAAACCTTCTTTTTCGAGTCTTTTAACCAGCGGCTCAAAAATAAAAAATAAGAGAAAGGATACAGCCGATATGATTACTAAATCTGAAAGCAGGTAAAGTAAAAAAATTGTTAAAATAATCCCGACACCACATAGAATCAGCTTTACAATTTTTTTTAATATTAATTCGTTCATGATAAAAGTGAAAAGTATTTAATATTTATTGATCGTAAACAGCTTCAACCCTTCTTATCCCCGGAATTTCACGCATCAGGGATCTTTCAACTCCGGCACGAAGGGTAATTTGAGATAAGGGACAAATACCGCATGCCCCGGTTAATTTTACTTTTACTATTGCATCTTCCGTAATATCTATCAATTCAACATCACCGTTATCGGCTTGAAGAAAGGGCCTGATATTATCGATTGCTTTTAAAACTTTTTCTTTCATTTATCTAAAATTTTTTTCAGTAAACCGAACACGAATATTTCTAAATTAATTTTATTCTTCGTCATCCAGCAAAATTTCAATTTTTGAACCAGAAGTTATATTGCGTACATGTATCTGGTTTGCAAGATTCCTGGTAATATCCATAATTATTTTTTCATATTCGGTTTCCGCAAGATCATAAACAATGGGTATTCCTTTATCTCCTCCTATACGGATTCTCGGATCAATCGGGATCCCGCCTAAAAAATGACAATTAAGTTCTTTAGACATATTTGCCCCGCCGCCTGAACCGAAAATATCATACTTTTTCCCTGTATCGGGTGCAACAAAATAGCTCATATTTTCAACTATTCCCAGGACAGGAACATTAACTCTGGCAAACATTTTAAATGCTTTTCTTGCATCTACTAAAGAGACTTCCTGCGGCGTAGTTACTACTACTGCTCCTGTTAAAGGAATAGTCTGAACTAATGTCAGCTGGATATCGCCGGTACCCGGAGGCATATCGAATACGAGATAATCCAATTCTCCCCAATCTACATCCGACATAAATTGTTTTACCGCACCGCTTGCCATTGGGCCTCTCCAAATAACCGGGGCATTGTCATCAACTAAAAAGCCTATCGAGATCATTTTTATTCCGTATTTTTCAAGCGGGATCATCTTTAAACTCTGATCCTGCTGAAAAACTTTCGGCTTTTCACTAATTCCGAGCATCAAGGGAATACTTGGACCATAAACATCAGCATCAATTAAACCTACTTTCGCCCCGTCCTTCGCCATTGCCACTGCAATATTTACGGCAACGGTACTTTTGCCGACGCCTCCTTTTCCGCTGGCAACAGCTATAGTATTTTTAACATTCGGAAGAATAGAATTTTTTTTCTGGTCTGAATGAGGAGTTGCTGTTTTAGTTTCTACCGCTAAATTTACTTTTTCTATCCCGGGAAAATCCTGCTTGATTGATGATATGATTTTATCCTTAAGCTCATCACTTACAGAACCAGAATTAACCGGTAAAACAATCGTAAGATGTAGTTCTTTCCCTTTAACTTCACAGTTTTTAATTGAATTTAAAATCAGTAAATCTTTATTGAAGTTCCCGTCATTAACATTCTTTATTGCATTTAACACTTCGCTTCTTGTAATATCGGGCATTTCAGTCCTTTTGGATGATTTCTTAAAAAACATGAGCAAATCTAAGAAAATAAAAGATTAATATGAATGCATTTAATTGTGTTATCCCCTTATCTTCATATGGTATGCATCTTGTTTCCCCAAAAAGGTTTGTCAAAAAACAAAAATAAAAATATATGAAGCCAAAAAGAAAATATTTCGGGAAAATTTTACTAACTATTGCGGTTTTATGCATACTTATTATGCTTTTCAAATCCGAATTATACAGGCTGAATTATCCTACGCCAATGATTGAAAAGTATAGGAGAGAATTGCGCATTTTGGGTCAGGAAGCAATAGCAAAAAATGATCTCCCTATATGTGCTTTGCTTATTTACAGGGATAAAATTATCGGAAGAGGATATAATACCATTGTTGCAGATTCTAATATTTTGGGTCATGCCGAACTTAATGCAATAAAAGATGCAATAAAAGATACCGGTTATATTAATTTCATGAAAATGGACAGGGAAAGTATGAGACTGCTTACTACCTCGCTGCCCTGCCCGATGTGCAATTATGCACTTCAGAAATATGGGATAGTAAATATTGAATTCCTTAAATCCAGGTCGCTTACTAAACAGATTGAAATGGAGTTAAATGATATTTTTTATGAATTCAATAAGAAGAAGGTTGACCCTGACGATCTGCAGGATTCATTATTTCAAATGTATCCGAATTACGCTGGGGAGTAGGATCTTGTTTATCTGAGAAGAAAAACCGGTCAAAAAATATCAATTCTGGTTAAAGATTCGTTATATTTCGGGGAAAATAAATACCGTACAAATTTAGCCTTGATTTTATAAACCTAAATCTTAATTTTTCTTAAGCCTTTTTAAATATAACTTTTTTTGCACAAAGGGATTTTAATCCATTGGCTGAAAGGAACTTCTTAATGCGCAGAAAAATTTTTCTGGTGCTTGCGCTGTCTCTTTTTTCAATTTCCCAGTTTAAAGCTCAGACTGTAATTGCAAAGTATGCGGGTGAGTTCATGGCAATAGGTGTCGGGGCAAGGCCTCTGGGAATGGGAGGAGCTTATGTAGCGGTAGTAAACGATATCAGTTCCGCATATTATAATCCGGCCGGATTAATAAATTTAAACTATCCGCAGATCGCCTTAATGCACGCCGAACACTTCGGAGACCTGGTTAACTATGATTATGGCGCAGCTGCAATTCCTTACGGAAGCGACATGACCTTTGCAATCAGCATAATAAGATTAGGAATTGACGGAATTCCAGATACCAGGGAGGCGCTGGTTAACCGAAGCACAGGAATAGTTATTTACGATATTAATGATCCTTCCGCTCAGATTGATCCCAGTAGAGTTAAACAATTCAATGATCAGGATTGGGCTTTTTACCTAACCTTTGCAAAAAAACACAGCGAGAATTTCTTCTATGGAG
>JBLNGL010000301.1:0-3559 GCA_050264735.1 Ignavibacteria bacterium
ATCCCGATGGTACATGCATTTAACATATCCAGGACAAAATCTCTGTCGGATACTGAATCCAGTGCGTTTTTGGAGGGAGAATCGAATCCAAGCTTAGCGGAAGTAAAATCTCTGTCAAGGGGCAAGGTAGACCCGGCTAAAGCGCCTGAGCCCAGAGGTGATGTATTTAAGGAGCTTTTTACGAATGATATTCTTGATAGATCCCTTTCAAGCATTTCAACATAAGCAAGGAAATGAAAAGCCAGGGAAACAGGCTGGGCCCTCTGCAGGTGTGTATAACCGGGTATAATGGTTTCGATATTTTCAGAGGATAATTCAACAAGAGCTGACTGTAGATTTTTAATTAATTCTTTAAGAGAATCGGTTTTTTTCCTAACCCATAACTTAAGATCTAAAGCAACTTGATCATTGCGGCTTCTGCCGGTATGAAGCTTTCCGGCTGTTTCTCCGATCAGCTCAAATAATCTTGATTCAATTGCAGAATGGATGTCTTCGAATTTTTCAGGATCAGGATTCCAATTACCTGATTTCCAATCATCTTCGATTTGCGCTAAACCATTGAGAATTTCTTTTTCTTCAGCATGAGTTAAGATTTTAATCTTCGCCAGCATTTCTGCATGTGCTTTGCTCCCCTCAATATCTTCAAGAATCAATTCTATATCAATGCTTAAGGAAGAAGAAAATTTTAATGCTTTCGGATGCAGTTCTTTTTTAAATCTCCCGCCCCATAACATTAAGCAGTAACCTCTTCCTTCAGTGCCTGCTGGGCTGCCGAAATTGTCTTATAAGGAAGACCGTAAATTTTAATGAATCCTTCCGAAGCTTTATGGTCGAATTTATCTTCGGAGGTGTAGGTTGCAAGCTCTTTATTGTACAAACTGTAAATCGATTTTCTGGCAAGCGTTTTAATAGTTCCTTTGTAGAGTTCCAATTTTATTTCGCCGGTCATATTTTCCTGTGTGGAATCGATAAACGAAGTAAGAGATTTAAATAGAGGAGAATACCAGAGACCGTCGTAAATTAAATTAGCATAAATAACGGAAACATGCTGTTTGAACCGGGAAGTTTCTTTATCAAGAATAAGCTTTTCCAGTTCCTTATGTGCTGCGTGCAGAATAACCGCGGCAGGAGCCTCGTAAACTTCCCTGGATTTAATTCCGACTACCCTGTTTTCAATTAAATCCAGCCTGCCGATTCCGTGTGCTGCCCCGATATCTCTCAACTGCGTAACAAGCTCGACTGCTCCCAGTTCTATTCCATCTAAGGTGACAGGTATTCCTTTTTCAAAACCTATCGTTATTACAACGGATTTTTCGGGCGCATACTTCGGATCAACAGTAATCTGGTAGGCATCATCCGGGGGAGCAGCTTCGGGATCTTCAAGCGCGCCGCATTCAACTGCAATTCCCCATAAATTTTCATCAATGGAATAGGGAGATTTTTTTGTTGCATTCACCGGGATATTATTATTCATCGCATATTCCATCTCTTCCTCTCTGCTTCTGAACTCCCATTCTCTTAAAGGTGCAATAACTTTCAGATGCGGGGCAAGAGACTGCACTCCGACTTCAAATCTTACCTGGTCATTTCCTTTCCCGGTGCAGCCGTGAGCAACTGCATCTGCATTTTCCTGAACGGCAGTATCGACAAGCATTTTAGCTAAAAGCGGTCGTCCTATTGAAGTAGCCATAGGATATTCACCTTCGTAAAGGGCACCTGCTTTTAATGCCTTCCAAACATAGCCGGTTAAAAACTCTTCCCTCAAATCAAAAACAAAGGACTTTATAGCGCCTGTTTTTGCTGCTTTCTCTTTTACTCCTTTTATTTCATTTACCTGTCCCAAAAATCCCGTAGCAGTAATAATTTCGGCGTTATATTTTTCTATAAGCCATTTGACTATTACAGACGTGTCCAATCCTCCGGAATAAGCAACAACTATTTTCATTATTTTCTCCTTTCTTTACGCCATACGGCATTAAGATTTAGATTGATTTGGTTTTAAACCGTTTTGTTCAGTCATCATTATTTTTATAAAATTTATCAGTTCATGCAGATGCTTCTGACCGCTTGGAATGACAATTACGGTATCATCACCGCCTACTGTACCGAGAATTTCATGTTTATTTAAGCGGTCAATATAATGCGCTACACCCTGTGCACGTCCGGCTAAAGTGCGTATGACAATAAGATGCTCGTTATGATGAACACTTAATATTTCAAAACCGATCATCCTTGCAATCTGCTTGCCCGATTCCTGTGCGTCCAGAACATATCTTGGTCCTTTTTCGGTATTTATCCTGACTACTCCGAGTTCAGCAAAATCCCTGCTGAGAGTAGCTTGAGTTGCAGGAACCCCTTCATCATTCAGCAATTTTGCCAGGATTTCGTGAGAAGCAATATAACGGTTGTTAAGTAATTCCTTAATCCTATTTAATCTTCTTAACTTGGTTGACATTTAGTCACCTAATTTTTATTATTAATTTCAGGCAGAGATTCAACAACATTTCTGAATCTGCTTAAAAATTTCATTATTTCTTTTTCAGAAATAACAAATGGAGGAAGCACTCTTAAAACGGCATCTCCCCAAGTTCCTACCACTACTCCTTCTTCTATCATTTTTGCAGCAATTTTTTTTGCCTGATATCCCTCATTAAACTCAATTCCAATCATCAATCCTTTTCCGCGGATTTCTTTTATTTTTAAGAGATGAAGGGAATGGAGGGAATTCAGTAAAGTCTCGCCCAGTTTAGCGATTGCTTTTAATAGTTTTTCATCAATGAGCTCAACTACTTCTAATGCAGCAGAAACAGCGATAGGATTACCTCCGAATGTAGAGCCATGATTCCCGGGTTTTATTTGCTTCCCGATTTCTTTAGTACATACAACCGCACCGATTGGAATTCCGTTGCCAAGTCCTTTTGCAATGGTAACGATATCCGGGATAATTCCTGAATGCTGGTACGCAAAAAATTTTCCTGTACGGCCCAATCCGCACTGCACCTCATCCAGGATCATCAGTATATTTTTTGAATTGCAGAAATCTCTTATTTCTTTCAAATAATTTTCATTAGGGATATTTATTCCTCCCTCGCCCTGGATCGGCTCCATTAAGACCGCAATTGTATTTTCATTAAATGCTTTTTCAATTTCTTTAATATCATTATATTTAACATGGGTGAAGCCCGGCAGCATTGGAGCAAAACCTTCCTGGAGCTTAAGCTGTCCGGTTGCAGAAAGGCTTCCGTAAGTTCTTCCGTGAAATCCGTTTATTGCCGTAATGATATGGAATTTACCATTTCCGGATTTTCTGGCAAACTTAATTGCAGCTTCCACTGCTTCTGTTCCCGAGTTGCAGAAAAAGGAGTAATCTAATCCCGATACCAGGGATAATTTTTCGGCGAGTTTAGCCTGCAGCGATGATTCAAAAAGGTTGGATGTATGCCAGATTTTATTTATCTGTTCTTTTACTGCCGATTTAATAACAGAATGATTATGTCCAAATCCGGTAACGGCAATTCCGCACAAAAAATCGAGATACTCTTTTCCCTGTGCATCGTAA
>JBLNGL010000302.1:0-7675 GCA_050264735.1 Ignavibacteria bacterium
GTTATATCATCGTCAGCTTTTAAGCTATTCATCATTCCTTTAACTGCTCCGTTGAGATCTACATGCATATTTTCAATATACTCGGATTTGCTTATAACCAGGCACAGGGCTTTCCGTTCATATTTATAAACGTCCATATATTTTACGAACGGCTTGATATATTTTGGAAGTTCAACTTCAGTTTTTGATAATTCAAAGGGGGATTCGAATTTTACTCCAAGATAATCCCGGTGCCTCCACTTCGATTCTTCGAATGCGGCAATTTCCGGATCATTAAAGAATTCATCATAAGCCAGTTTACCGGCTACTATAGAAATAGTAAGAATCATAAACCCTATTACCGCTTTCATCAACATGCATTACCCTAAAATGTTGGTCTTACTTAATTATTAAATTTTAATCCTTACTTATTAACCAATTTGTTATGAATGTATATCTATAAGCAATAACAATACCAGAATGAGAAGATCCCTAAAAGTCAAGTTTTTGATAGAAAAAGGAAGATATCTATTAAAATTTTGTAATATTTTCGTGAGAAGTAAAGATTTAATTAAGGTAGAAGAATTGGAAATCGGGATAATCTTGAAGATTATTCGGGTAAATTCCCCAATAATTTTTTATTTATCGTCGATGACTTGATATTTTAAAGTAGTCTTAACTATCTGACGCAACGTAAAAAAAAGAGCAATGCAAGAAATATCAAGCAAATATTTTAAAAATAAATTCCTCTCTAAGGCTTTATCCGAATAAGATCGGATAAATGTTTTAAAGTTTGCTTATCAGCGATTTACTTCAGCAGTATCATTTTTTTGCTGTTTTTATATTCATGTTTCCCGTCGAGAGAGTTGGCAATAAACGAATATATATAAATACCGCTGGAAAGATCCTCTGCATGGAATATGATTTTATCGTACCCGGCTGAAACATCATTGCGTTCAAGTTCCTTGACTGCTTCTCCCAATAAATTATATACGATTATTTTAATATTGCTCCGGAACGGGATTGCATATTGAATTTCTGTCACAGGATTAAACGGATTAGGATAATTCTGGTATAGTAAATATTCTGTCGGAAGTATCTTATCTTTTTCAATGCCTGTCGTAGGGATTGCATTTCCTTCTAAAAGTATTTTGTTATAAGATGTAGTATTGCTGTAGATTGTCAGCGTATCGATATAATGAAATACCGAATCGGGCTGGAAACCGATGGTTATTATTTCCGAATCTGACGGAGCTATCGAAAATTCTGCATTGCTGCAGAGAAAATTATGACTTACGGAATAAATGCTGTCGATGAGAATGGATTCCCTTCCCACATTATAAATGGTAATATTCAAGTTTGCGGTTGACCCAACCTTTGTGTCAGAAAATTTTAAATGGTATGAAGACAAAGTATAATTTTTAACCCCTGTGTTCATCAGCCAGCCTTGTGAATAAGCAAGATCCAGACTGCCGTCTCCATTTAAATCACTGCTCAAGATATTGTATGCACTTTCTTTCGTAAACTGACATGCTTCGGTAAAGATTAGGCTGTTATTCAAATATATCGTCCCTGTATTGCTAAATCCGCCATCAAGTACCGCGAGATCGAAATCGCCGTCAGCATCAAAATCTCCCTCCGAGAGCCATATCGGGTACCGGGTTATTCCCGGCTGCGAAACTTTATTAAAGACCAGATCTTCCTCGTTAACCAGGATGCTGGCGGAATTCGCATATTCATCCTGAACAGCAATATCCATTTTCCCGTCTGAATTGAAATCTGCTTTTACTATCGAGAGATTATATGAGTAAAGTTCCGGCAGGTAAGCCTTATTAAAATTTAAATCTCCTTCATTCCGGGCAATTGTTATGCGGGAATGAGGCTCGGCTCCGCAGAGAATATCAATATCGCCATCATTATCAAAATCGGCAGAAACTATTTTAGAACCTATTCCATTTACTTCAATCAAACTATCTTCTTGAAAACTGAAATTCCCTTCATTTAATATTAATCTTAAATACTCATTGCCATCATTATAACTCAGACCGGCAAGATCAATGTCGCCGTCGCCGTCATAATCGCCGGAAGTTATGCAGCGGGAATCAGATTTAAAAGCAACCGGATACTTTATGAAATTAAAATTATTGTTATTTCTTAATATGACTATTGAATTATAACAATTAATGGCTATATCTATTTTCCCGTCCGAGTTAAAATCATCGGAGATAATTTCCCCCGGGTAAAGTATGGATCCGATCTTACTGTGGAATAAAATCCCTTTCCCGTATTCTGATTTATATAAATATACCGTATCTGTCTGTGTGTTGGTGGCGGCCAGGTCCGAGAGACCGTCATTATCCAGATCGGCACTGAGGAGATATTCGGCAAAAATTCCGTTTTGGAAGTTATTCATCTTTTTGAATCTTGCAGATCCTTCCTTTACTCCAATAGTAAAGTTCCAGATATATGAGTTTAGCACCGGAGTTAAATCTGCTAATTCAATTTTGTTTGTTATGATTACAGTTACTGTTTCCCCCGCAATGAATTTTTTTCCGGGGAACAGCTGAAGGGTTTTTGAAGCTTGATTATACTGTATTGAACAGGAATTAAATCCGGTTTTCGAGCCATAAACCTTGACTGCCGCATCGTTCAGTGAACTTTGCAGAATACTTTCCGAAAAAACCGCAAGAACCGTATCTCCGTTCTGAACAACTGCATTTTGCACAGGGTATACTGATGCAATAATTTTTTGTCTGGCTTTTCCCGTTACATAGAAGCTGGCAGCCGGATTTTCCACATCGCTGCTGAAGATTATTATGCTGTCGGCATAAGTTTTTATTTGATCAGGAGTGAAGGTGAGGGTAATTTTTAGAGAATCATTGGGGGAAATAACTCCGGAACGGGGAGTGACTGTAAAGGCATTATCTGAGCTAATCATTGTATCCACTGTAAGGGGAAGAGTCCCAGGATTCATAATGAAAAATGAAGAAGATTTAGAACTGTCTTTTTTTACCGTACCAAAGTTTATTTGCTGTGATGATAAAGAGATTTCACTGAAATGATCCCTGTTCTCGTAAATAGAGAGAACATTTGAATTCAGACTTACAAAAACCAGATCGTTATCATTATCGCTGTCGAGATCCAAACCTTTGACGTCATAAACAATCTCAGGGACTGCATATTGAGAGATAAAATTGAATTTCATTTCCCTCATATTCTTATAAATCTCAAACCGATTTGTATGAACTGAGCATAAATCTTCAAAGCCGTCTCCATCCAAATCATTTGCGCTTACTGTAGTACTTGCAGAAATACTGTAATCCGGAGTAAATAGATAGTCACCGTCATTTCTGAAAATACCTGTGTGATGAAGTAAATCTAAATCCCCGTCCTGATCGGGGTCGAAAGCAAGCCGCATGTAATCAGTATAAAAAATATTATTTGTGAAAAAGTTAAAGTCCCCTTCGTTGCTTAATATTTTATTTGAGAGGACAATATCAATATCGCCGTCATTGTCAAGATCAGCTGATAATAATCCCCTAATGTACCCTTCTGCTATTGAATCATAAACCGTAAAATTAAAATTTCCGTTATTTTCAACGATATTGTGAATAGCGTCTGAAGTCGAATTTGCAGTATAAAAATCGATATCGCCGTCCCCATCATAATCTCCCTGTGTAATCATCTCCAGATAGCCCGGTACATTGTTAAGGAAAATCCGGGTAAAATTCAGGTTGCCGTTATTTCTAAAGAAAACGAGCCTGGAACTAATGTTAGTAACTACAAAATCAATGTCGTTGTCTCCGTCATAATCACCGGAACGAAATGCCTTAGGACCCATTCCCCCATTCAACTCTAAGGAAAGGTTAAAATTCCAATTCCCGTTATTCCTATAAATGTTCAGTTTATTTTCATTACTAGAGAGAACAATAAGATCAACCTTCCCGTCATTATCGACATCTTTTCCGTTCACCATTGTCGTACCTGATGGAACTGCTATAGATTTTTTCAACCTGAATTTAAAAGATGAATTCTTCGGCTGTATAACAAAATCCCAGGTATACGGAATAAAGATCTGTTCTCCGGTTGCTTCTAGTTTATCGGTTAATGATACAGTTACCCGTTCGCATTTTAAAAAGGGATTTTCCGGAATGATTGTCAATGATGAATCAGCCGTGCTGTAGTCTATCAATGAACTTTTATGAAAGCCTGAGTAAGAGCCAATGACTTGTATTGAAGAATCAGTAATTGATAACGTATTTAATTCAACGCCCAATTTGATCTTTACTATTGAAGTATCTGCAGCTTTGGTTGAATTAGGCGGCGGGTAAACAGAGAGAACCTGGCTGCCTCTTCCGCTTACATAAAATTTGGCAACCGGTGAATCCGCATCGTTGCTGTATATCGTGATGCTGTCTTCATAGAATTCAGATGCGGACGGGATAAATTGTATTGTAACATCAAGCGTATCTACCGGCGGAACAGTGGCGGAAGCAGGGGAGACAATGAAACAACTTCCGGAGGAAATAATCTCAGAAATTTCCAGATCCTGCACTGCTCCGTTGTTAAATATCTTAAACGTTATTGTTTTAGCTATTCCGGGATTTACACTCTTGAAATTATATGAGTTTGATAACAGCTTAATATCCGGTTCGGCGTTTCTGTTTAAATAAATTAGGCATCCATTTAAAGCTAAATCAATATCTCCGTCCAGGTCTAAATCAGAAGCAGCTATTTTTGAGATATAATTTTCAGTTAGATTTTCTGTTGTCCGGGTAAAATTGAAATCTCCTCTGTTTGTTAGTAAAGTTAAATAATTGCCGTTTGTCGTAGCAGCAATATCCAGATCGTCGTCGTTGTCGAAATCGGCACAATCAAAAGAAGCCGGAGAACCGATATAATTTATAGCCCCGGCAGGGGAAAAATTTAAATTCCCGCTGTTTTTCAAAAACGTAATCGAATTATTGTATTCATTAAGTAAAGCAATATCTGTATAAGCATCATTGGTGAAGTTTTTACAAATAATTTTTATTGGCTCTCCGCTTACGATAATTTCCGGAAGCTGCCGGAATTGAATCCCGGGAAGCTGTTCAAGTATTAATATTTTGCGATTAAAATTTAAAGCTAAAGCAATATCAAGATCCCCGTCATTATCTAAATCGGACAGCTCAAAGTCTTTGCCTGAATTGCTGAAGGGAATTTGAAGCAGATATTGAAAAGATCCCTCCCCGGTATTTCTATATATATAAATACCGTTTGAAGGAGAGAAAGAATAAAAAACTAAATCCAAATTTCCGTCATTATCTATATCCGCATTTTTTAGTACATAAGGAGTTGAGGAAACACTAAGAGAGCTCTCGAAAAACGAACCGTCAGGATTCTGTGTGAAAATGGTTATTGGGCTTCCAGGTATGTCATTCCCGACTGCAATATCCTGGTAACCATCATTATTGTAGTCTCCTATAGACATACAATTAAGTATCATATTCGCCTGAAGTAGTGTATAAGAAAAATTTAAGTTGCTGGAATTTTTTAAAATTATTATATGCCCATTGGAATGGCTTAGATAAATCAGGTCGGGAAGGCCGTCTTTATTAATATCAGCAACAAGAGGATTATTCCAAAGTTCTTCAACTGGGAATGAACCCGCAAAGCTGAAACTTGCTGAACCCCTCTCCGTACCGGCGATGAAACTCCATGAAAAAGGTTTTATAGTGTCATTCTCAACGGTAATTAGATTTGTCCTGCTGATTACCGTAATTTTTTCTCCCGCAAAGAAAGACTTTGATGGAGAAATTTCGGCAAAATTTGCGGTATTATTATAAATTAGTCCGAAATCATAATTTCCATTAATTGAACCATATATTAAAAAATCCGAAGCATATATTTCGTTAATCTCTTTGCCGGGATAAAATTGAATTTTTATTATTGAGGAATCATCGGCGTTAACTGAATTAGGTACCGGGAACAGTGACTGAATCAGAGAATCATATTCCTGGACAGCGGCTGCACCAAAATTTGTTGCTAAAAAATTTTTATGCTTCTGATTTTCAGCGGCAGTTAGAAGTTGGAACGCATTAAGAAAGAATAAGAGAATATACGTTTTTTTACGACTAAAAATTGATGCAGAAAGCTGTAACATTTCTTAACCCCTGTTTAGTTATCTTATTTAGTCAATTTGAACGCTTATTAGAGTTTTCATTGCAATTTACAAATTAAAAATTAATTAAAAAAAAATATTTTTGAGATTTTCATTTTTACAATCTTTGGGTAAGATAGAATGATGTTAAAAAGACTTTGGAGAAAAAATACTCTCCTTCCTCACCCATGCTCATGCAAAACATCCCTTAATTACTGCAGGTTGCGAAGGAAACTTTGCTCTTCAGGAATTTTCGAATAATTGGTGTAAATAATTTATGTGGACTTTACTGAACAGGCCGTCAGCTTATTTGAATTTATCAGTTGATTAAGAAATAGTCAGGGAGTCAAATTGTTAAATTGCTGTATTGCTATTCAGTTAAACTGTCGAATTGACAAATTGCTTTTTTAACAAAATAACAATTTCATCCCAAGATATAAATGCCTATTTCTCGTTCGATTTATTGGAAGCATATTTACCAACCAAAAGTGCAATTAAAATGGCGATATAAAGTTGACCGGTAATGCTGATAAAAGTAGCAAGCGAACGCGTATAAGGTTTAAGCGGCACAACATCTCCATAACCAAGGGAAGCCAGAGTAACATAACCATAATACGACGAAACGCTTAAATTCCGGCTGCTGACTTCAACTGTGCTCGTTTGTGAGGCAACATTATAAGCAGCGGGATCATTGTGCATAATAAAGGAAATTATAATTGAATAGATAATACCTATGAGAAGGTAGCCGCTAATCGATTCAAGAATTTCCTTTGTTGTTACAATTTTTGCGGAAGCAACCTGCCATATAAGCGTTATGACTACTATGAGGAAGAAAATAATATTCAACAATTTGGAGAAACTCGCAAGAAACCAAAAATTGAACATTACGGAAACCCAGTTCATAAGAACCGCTCCTATGACCAGGTAAACTAAATAATTTTTTTTCTTATCAATCGAATAAATCCCTGCAATGATAATAAAGGTAAGAAACAGTCTGGCCGGGAAATATCCTAAAGTTTCCGCCAATATCGGCAGAATAAAGGCAAACAAAAAAACCGAGATGGTTAATAAGGTTGTCCAGGAAAAAATTGAGTTAAAAATCTTTTTTTTCATGTGTTTATATTAATTACTTGGTTTATCAACAAAGGATATTATCAAACTTACAATATTTTAATTTAATATTTAATATTTTTATAACAATGAAGCGCAAAAAAACACTGCAGAATAAATATCCTTCTTCCGAACCCTGTTCATGCGAAACTTGTGTTAATTACTGCAGGCGTCCGGGGTGGTGGACAGTAGATGAGGCTTCCAAAGCAATCAATACAGGTTATGCGGATAGAATGATGCTGGAAATTTCTCCCGAATTAAGTTTCGGCGTACTTTCCCCTGCTTTTAAAGGATGCGAAGGAAATTTTGCTCTTCAGGAGTTTTCAAATAATTGGTGTACTTTTTTAGAAAATAATTTATGCAGTTTATATGGGACAGGCTGCCAGCCTCTTGAATGCAGATTCTGCCATCATGATAGAGCCGGATTGGGAATAAAATGTCATAATG
>JBLNGL010000303.1:0-5281 GCA_050264735.1 Ignavibacteria bacterium
AAGAAGGAATAGCCCTTTCATTGGATGCTTATCTTCAATATGATAAAGAGAAATTTATTGAGGCCCGCTCAATTTTTGAAATAGCTTATAATAAAGATAAATCCAATCTTCTGCCGCTTTACTATATCACATTAATTGATTATAAAATTCTTGAAGTCAGCATGCAAGATGGCGGAAAGACTTTATTTGATAAATACTACGAACCTGCTTTAAAGAATGCCGAAGTTCTAAGTAATGACAAAGATTTTGCGGCCGATGGTAAAATCCTTTCTGCAGCAATTTACATGATGAGAATAGCAACCAGCTCCATGAGTGCAGTAACTCTTTCTCCTAAGATCCATTCCCTGCTTGATGAAGCCCAGCAGATTGCTCCGCAGAAACCTTATAGCTACGTAGTCAGGGGAATTATGAAGTATAAAACCCCGGGAATTTTCGGAGGAAGCTACGAGGATGCTTTAAAGAATTTTAATTATGCAATTAAACTTTTTGAGAATGATAAAAAAGAAAATTCAATAAATCCGGCCTGGGGCTACATTGAAACCCTTGCTTGGGCAGGACAAACACAGGAAAAACTCGACAATAATGAGGCAGCACTGTTTATATACAAAAAAGCATTAATCAAAGAGCCGGAATTTGAATGGATTAAATATTCCCTGCTCCCATCACTTGAAGAAGAAATTAATAATCAATAGGGGAAACAACATGGCAGCCGCAGTAATAAAAATCTTAGTGGTGCCTGCATTTTTATGTACGTTGATTCATGCTCAAAATAAAACGATAACCGGCATTGTAAAAGACCATGAAAATAATCCCATTCCATTTGCCAATGTATTTCTGATGAATACACCGGACGGTACAATGAGTGAGGAAGACGGCAAATTCAGTTTTAAAACTTCCATCAATAATAATGTCACACTTACTGTTAGCATGGTTGGTTATGAGAAATATTTTAAAGAAATAAATCTAAGTTCGTCAGAAGAAATTTCAGCAGAAATAATTTTAAAAGAAAATGCAGTTAAGCTGAATGAAACAATTGTTACCGCAAGCTCTTATGGTTCTGAAAAAGAAAAGGGACTTGTAATAAACAGGATGGATGTGCTCACTACTCCCGGCGGAGCTGCGGATATTTACCAGTCATTAAAAACAATGCCCGGAATTACTCAAGTTTCAGAAAGTGCGGAACTTTATGTGCGCGGAGGTGATCCGATCGAGACAATAACAATGATTAATCAATCGGTAATCTATCATCCTTTTACATTTGAATCTGCATACGGAGGAATATTTTCAAGCCTGGACCAGAGTGCGGTAAAATCTATGTACTTTACATCCGGGGGCTTCTCCTCAAAATACGGCAATGCATTGTCAGGCGTACTTGATATTGAAACTAAAAACCAGCCGGCAAATACAAATGCAAGCTTCGGACTTTCGCTTGCAAATGTAAATATTGCTGCAGATATAGCCATTGTTCCTGAAAAATTCGGATTATATTTCGACGCAAGGCAAAATTTTACCAAACCGATCTTCTGGCTTAACGGCGGACTGGATCGTTTGGCTGCAGCTCCAAATTCCAAAAGTTTTACAGGCGGGGCTGTTTATAATTATTCTGAGACAGGAAAACTGAAACTGTTTACAATTTTGGCGGACGACGAGCAAGGTGTAAGGGTAGAGCGTGCAGAATATAACGGAATCTTCAACGGGAATTCGAAAAATTTATTCATAAATCTGCAGGCGACAGATATTTTTTTTGGCAATATGATAATCAAAAACAGCATCGCTTACAATAAATATTCAAACTCGTGGCTTTTCGGAATACTCAACATAACTAAAACCGATTATGTTTATTTATTCCGAAGTGATCTTGAATTTATTGCTGATGCCGGAATAAAAATACTCGGCGGTGCTGAATTTGAAAACCGCAAAGCAAGCTACACCGGGGAAATTCCGCTTGAAGATTACGATATAAGACCAGAATCTCAATCGAAAAAAATTAATGCGGAGTTTGAAGGATTTCATTACGGGCTTTATGCCGAAATCCAATCAGCCGGTTTTTTAGGGATACAAAAATTATCAGGCTGCACCGGACTCCGCTTTGACAACTTTATAGATTTAAATTCAAGATGGATAGATCCCCGGGCTAGTTTAGGTTATAAACTTAATGAGAAAAATATATTCCGTCTCGGATGGGGAATATATAAGCAGATCCCGGATCCGCGGCTGTTCAATCCTTCCGAAGGTAATCCCGGTTTAAAACCTATGAGGGCAGACCATACAATTATTTCTTATGAATATCTTCCCGATGAACTGAATTCTTTCCGGATTGAAGCTTATCAAAAAACCTACAAAAATCTTCCAATGGAAAATGATGAATTAAATTATGATAATTCAGGCTGCGGTTTTGCCAGGGGTATTGATGTAATTTATAAGGGAGTATTCCCTTTCGGCATAAACGGCTGGATTTCTTACGGTTATATCAATACAAAAAGAAAATGGATGGATTCCGATATTTATACAAGCAGTTCCTTTGACATCACACATAATTTTGCCCTGGTTGCCAAATATAATTTATCTGGAAAATTCCAGCTCGGTCTAACGGCGAAATATGCAACCGGAAGACCTTATACTCCGGTTATTTCCTCTAACTTTAAAAATGATTTAAATATTTTCGAGCCGGTTTATGCAGCAGTAAATTCCTCCCGCTTCCCTCATTATAAAAGAATCGATCTTCGTTTGACATATTTCGGAAATATATTAAATAATTATTCTTTAGTGGCTTATATAGAAGGAATTAACATTCTGAATTTTACAAATATCTTTGGTTATTCTTATTCACCTAATTATGAAAATAAGAAGGAGATTAAAAGCTTCTTTGGAAGAAGAATGGTTGTGGTAGGATTAATGGTGGGGATCTAACTCTTTTCTCTTGTAGGTCGAAGAAAAGCTTCGACCATATTAATGTCTTCTTACTAAGCTGAAATAAATCGGTAAAATATAATGGACGAAGCTATCGCTTCGTCCTACAAAAGGAATATATTTACCGCCTAAGCCTTAGCCTCTCCCCCTCAGTCTTTCAAAATTTTCCTTTCATCTCAAACCCTTAACCGCTAAATTAGTAACAAGTTTTAATTAAAAATTTTCTTAAGATGATTCACAAAATCATTCTTATCGTCTTTTAACTCCTGTTTGCCAACCGGCAGAGGAAAAATAAAGGGAGAAAAAAGGTTTATAAATGTCCTGGATAGAAAACTACAAATCAAAAGTCTGCACCGCAGAAAAAGCCGCTTCGTATATTAAATCGGGAGACAGGGTTTACGTCCATCCCGGAGCCGCTACACCTGAAGTGCTTTTAAATGCAATGTGTGCCCGCTATAAAGAACTACAGCATGTTGAAGTATTCCATATTCTTACTTTAGGCATTTCGCCCTACTCAAATCCCGAATATGAAGGACATTTCAGGCACAATGCATTATTCATCGGCAAAAATGTTAGGAAGGCAGTTAATGAAGGAAGAGCCGATTTTACCCCGGTTTTTTTGGGAGAAATTCCTTCACTATTCTACAGGGGAATCCTGACAATCGATATTGCCTTAATTAATGTATCCCCTCCGGATAAATACGGATTCTGCAGCTTCGGCGTCGGAGTGGAAACTACAAAATCCGCAACTGAAGTTGCTAAGCTGATAATCGCTCAAATTAATCCGAACCAGCCGAGGGCATTGGGTGACTGCTTTATTCACATAGATAAAATTGATTATTGCGTTGAAGTTGACGAACCGATTAAAGAATTGCGTCCGGAAGAGGAAGCGACCAAGGAAGAACATGAATTATTTGAAAAGATCGGGAAAAATATTGCCGGACTAATAGAAGACGAATCAACACTTCAAATGGGAATAGGCAATATTCCTAATGCAGTCCTTCATTATCTTGATGATAAAAAAGATCTCGGTATACATACTGAAATGTTCTCGGACGGCATAATAAAATTGGTTGAGAAAGGAATTCTTACAAACGAAAAGAAGACCCTTCATCCGGGTAAAATCATTACTTCATTCGTGCTCGGTTCAAAGAAGCTTTATGAATTTATCGATAACGATCCTTTATTGGAATTTCATCCCTCTCATTACACAAACGATCCTTTTATAATTGCTGCAAATGATAAAATGGTGGCAATAAATTCTGCAATTCAGGTTGATCTTACGGGGCAAGTCTGCGCCGATTCGATAGGCCCGAAATTTTACAGCGGATTCGGAGGGCAGCTCGATTTTATCCGCGGAGCGTCCAGAAGCAAAGACGGAAAACCGATTATTGCACTGCCTTCTACTGCAAAAGGGGGACAGATTTCGAGAATAGTACCGTTTCTAAATATGGGTGCCGGAGTGACTACTACCCGGGGCGATGTTCACTTTGTTGTAACTGAATACGGTATTGCCGATCTTTATGGAAAAACTATTCTGCAGAGAGCAAAAGCTTTGATCGATATTTCGCACCCGGCCTTCCGGGAGGAGCTCGATCTATATGTTTCTAAAACATTCAACAAAAGACTGCTTGTTTGATGAGCTTGAAGAATGAAAATTCAAAAGAAGGCAGGATAAAAAAATCTTTTATAGAATGGGAAAATAATGTCTATAAAGATTCGTTAAGAAATTCACCTGAGCAGAAAGATAAATTTACCACAATTTCTTTCACTCCGGTCGATCCGCTATACATACCCGATCAAAAAAAAATTGATGATTATGAAAGAGAGATAGGATTTCCGGGACAATATCCATTTACAAGGGGAATTCAGCCGACAATGCACCGCGGAAAACTCTGGACAATGCGCCAGTATGCGGGATACGGCACCGCCAAAGAATCGAACAAACGCTACCGATATCTGCTTGAACAGGGAATTACAGGCCTTTCGGTTGCATTTGATCTTCCTACTCAGATCGGTTATGACAGCGATAATCCTATTGCTTACGGTGAAGTGGGAAAAGTCGGGACAGCGATTGATACGCTTGCAGATATGGAAATTCTTTTCGACCGGATTCCTTTAGATAAAGTTTCTACATCGATGACCATCAATGCGCCTGCTTCAGTTCTTCTTGCATTATATATTGCTGCTGCGGAAAAGAAAGGAATTCCGAAAGATAAACTGAGCGGAACAATTCAAAATGATATTTTAAAAGAATATATTGCCCGAGGTACCTATATCTTCCCTCCTAAAGCTTCAATGAGATTAATAACAAATATTTTTGAGTACTGCTATAACGAAGTGCCGAAGTGGAACACCATTTCAATTTCAG
>JBLNGL010000304.1:0-4352 GCA_050264735.1 Ignavibacteria bacterium
ATATCCATTATGCATAATTGAATCTTCCTGTGCCGCAAGTCTGCAGAAGGAGAAACAAAGTAGTATACCAATTAGAATTTTTCTCATAATTTTTTTTCACTCAATAATTTTACAGCTGATATTAAAATCGACTGCAGTAAAAGCTTTACTGTTGATAATAATTGATTTATGTGATTTCATTCCGGCAATGCCAATGTCCCTCTCTTAAATACGCATTACCCCAGCCGTTATTTAGAAGAATTTAGGGGAGTAAAATAGTGTCGGGAAAAACTTAACTTTTAATTCTTAAACATGCAATAAACGGATCGTAAAGAATATAAAGATAATCTTTATTCACTCAGCATATTTAGACATAAAAGAAGTCATAATTTCAGTTTTATACCGTTCAATTTCTTTCTTTTGGTTTTGGATAAAGCCAGAAAATTTTTCATTACTATGTTCGCCCGACATATCCGTCAATTTCAAAAAGATAAAGTCTTGCAAGGCAAAAGTAGAGGCAATGTTTTCAATGAGTAAATCAAAAATTGCAAGCATTTGTTTTTCTGTGGGTATACGGAAATCAGAAAGTTCTTCAGACATGATAATTTCCTTCATTTTATGAATAAACCTTTAAAAACTAATAAATATGAAGAAATGGTCAAATACGTATAAAGTTACCTTTACAAAAGGGGAAAGAATATTCTAAAAGATTCATCTCATCCGCATTCTCATTCTTACGACTCGAAATCAGGTTTTAATAATATTCCAAGCCCTTTCCTTTGATTAAAAGTCTTTTAAACGCGTAAAATAATTTATATTATTGTCTATATTCCTTATCCAAGTGTCGGACTTTTTTGCAGCGTTTTAAATGTTCTTTGCAGAACTGTCAATCCTTTTTGCAGCAGTGTAAATGTTCTTTGAAGTAATGTAAGATTATTTCCAGGCAATGTAAATATGCATTGTATATAAGTAAATCTGTTTTGCAAAGAAGTTAATTATGGTTTCAGAATTGTTAACCTTCTTTTCCGAAGTTTAGTTTTACATTCATCAATTTAAGTCATCTTTTCAGAGAAGCACATGTTCTTCGAGTCAGTGCTGGAGTTGTTCGCCATGCCTTTAATTATATTTGCCGTTTTGTAAAATGTTCATGAATAATGTTTGTACCCCTTGAAGCATTGTAATCTCATCGATTCCGGAAGAGGTAATCACCTTCGCTTCCATTGGATTAGATAACTCATCACAAACCACAAACAAAAAACCTGCTACTTTTCAAAAGCCACACAGACTGTCACTCCCTTTTTGCTCTTTATAGTCATCTTGCCGCCCAATTGTTCGGAAAGTATTTCCACCAGTCTTAAGCCAAGCCTGGAGCCTTTGACAAGCTTATCCGGGGGTGCAAAGCCGATACCGTTATCCGTCACGCATAATTTGGCAGTATTCCCCGATTCAGTCAATTCAATTTTAATAACTCCTGCTCTTCCCATGGGGAAGGCATATTTAAACGCATTAATTACCAGCTCATTTACAATTAATCCAAGCGGCATTGCCCGCTTAGGTTCCAACTCTATTGAGGCGATCCGGGATTCGATTTTTACAGGTCCTGCCGGAGTTAGATATGCCTTTGACAATGTATCAACCACTGTTTGTATATAATTGCATATGTCAATACTGGCCAGACTGTTCGACTGGTTAAGTTCATCGTACAGCATTGCCATTGTACGGAGTCGGGTTTCCGTGTTGGAAAGAATGGCGAGCATATGTTTATCGGTGAAATTATCCTGTTCCAATCCGATCAGGCTTACTGCCGTAGACAGGCTGTTTTTCACACGGTGCTGCAGCTCGCGCATGAGCATCTCTTTTTCAGCCAATGCTTTTTGCAGTGCTTCCTCAGCTTTTTTGCGCTCACTGATATCAATAATATTGGCAATAAAGTAGAGCGGTGAGCCGTTTGCATCCCGCATTAATGTAAAACTGAATTCTGACCAAATAGGTCTGCCGTCTTTATGAAGATAGCGTTTCTCAAATCTTATAGATTCCCGTTCAGAGGCTATAACACTCCGGTATGCCTTGAGTGTTATATCAAAATCATCAGGATGAGTAATATTCAAGACATCAACTTTCTGCAATTCTGTTATTGTATAACCAAGCATATTTGCAAAAGCTTGATTGGTTTCTACGATGAGCCTGTCTTTATTTATCAGCATTTTACCGACAGTAGACCGCTCAAAAATAGCTCGAAACCGCTCTTCGCTCTCCTGCAGCACCTCTTCAATTTTCCTTTGTTCAGTAATATCATTCCCTAAAACAGTAATTCCTTCTGCAGAAGGGAATACAGTCATTCTATAATATGCATTAGTGTATTTACCGCTCATTTCAAATCTCCGTATCTCACGAGTTTCCATTCCTTCACGGAAATTTTTCTCAAGTGTGCTTCCAAGGTGCTTCGGAAACATTTCCCAGAAATTTTTCCCGACTAAATCTTTCGGTTCTATGCCTATCCTGGAAGTAAACTGCCTGCTGGCAAAAACAAAATTCCAGTTGCGGTCCAGTACATAAAAATCGTCTTGGATACTATTTAAAATTTCATTTATCTTTTGATTAGTTCGTTCAAGCTGCTCTTCCGCCTTCTTTCGTTTGCTGATGTCTCTCGTAATTCCCCGGTAACCAAGAAATTTCCCTTTCTCATCAAAAAATGGAACACCGCTTGTTTCTATAAAAATCAGCTTGCCCAGGCTGTCGTAAGCTGCTGACTCTAGACCGCTGAACGGGGATGGAGAATTAATCCGGTTGATAAAAAAATCTCTCATTATTTCTCTATTGTTCTTATGCATTGCATCGAAGGGTGTCTTACCAATCATTGCTTCTTGTTTAAAGCCCCAGAGTTTTTCCATTTGCGGGCTGCAGTAAGTATATCTTCCCGATGCATCGATCTCCCAGATGAAGTCATTTGTAGTTTCAATCAGAGCCTGATATTTTTTCCGGCTTTCTTCATAAGCCTGCTCAGCCTTCCTTCGCTCGGTTATGTCTATGCCGACAGACAGGAATTCCACGAGGTTTCCATCTTTGTCGTAAATACCTGAGTTAGTCCATTCCAGCCAAACGCGCCGACCATTCCTGCACATGTTCTCATTTATATTGGAATGGAATTGGTCCGGGTTCTTTAAAATTTTATTAACCATCTCAGAAAGGCTGCGCCCTGTGCTTTCTTTTTCAGGAACAATTGTTCCGACTGCATGTTTACCTATTAATTCATCTTCAGTGTAGCCGAAGAATTCCAGTGCTTGCTCATTAGCAAAGCGGATGATTCCCTGCGGATCAATCCGAAGGATAACGGCGGTAGTGTTTTGAACCAGACCGCGGTACCGCTTTTCACTTTCCTGCAGAGCCTGTTCCACCCGTTTTCTTTCTGTAACATCATGAGCAATAATAAAAGCTCCTTCAGGTTTTCCATCTTTATAATTTATGGTAACATTCAACACGGCGTAATATTCACGTCCATCCTTTGCCTTCACTTTGTATTCAACGGATGTATCTGCTTTTTCTCCCGCTAGGTATTGAGCAATTCTTTTCCGGAAGGAGAGTTTTCCTTCATCATCCAGGATATCGTAGGCATTAATCGAAAGCAATTCCTCACGTGTATATCCGAGGTATTCGCACATTACATCATTAACACTTTTGAAACTCTTTGTATGAAAATCGATTTCATAAATTCCTGCAGGTGCAAACTTGATTAAATCCCTGGTTTTTTCTTCGGATATTCTGAGTTCCTGTTCCAGCCGCTTTCGCTGGCATGCTTCTACGACTGCAGGTCCAATCGCTTCAAGCGATTCGAGCTCTTCGCCCGTGTAGCCTCCTTCGCGGTTACCAACGGCAATTATTCCGAAAACCTTATAATCATGAATCAGCGGGACGCCTAAAAATGAATTTAAGGTGCTGGAATAACCGGGGATTACGATTGCATCCTGGCTTAAAGCCAGATCATTTATATAAAATCCTTTCCCTTCTTTGATAATAGGATCATATATCTTTTTAAGTCCGGAATTTTTTAAATCACTGTTATAATTTTCCGAATTTCCGGAGGAATTGTTGACAGCTATAAACGACAGTTCCTCGTTGTCATTTAACTCAGCAATAAAACCAGATTTACTTTGTGTAATTTCCTCTGCTGCTTCCAGGCATAAAAGTCCGAGTTCCTTCACTGTTCCGGCGCTGAAGGATGATTCAAAAATCTTATTAATTCCGTAAAGAACTGAAGTCTGCCGGATCATCTTTTTTTCGGCGTTCTTTCTTTCGGTGATATCACTGAAATATACAGAAATTCCTCCGCCTTCCCGGGGGAAACAACGGTTATGAAACCAGCGACTCCACGGTAC
>JBLNGL010000305.1:0-4004 GCA_050264735.1 Ignavibacteria bacterium
CCGCTTTTCCAGGATCTCCGGTTACCAGCAGCTCAACTGCTCTTTGGGCGTCTCCGAGCCTGCCGACTGCATTTATCCTTGGTGCAATTGTAAAAACAATCTGGCCTGAAGTTAAATTACCCGGTTCCATATTGCTGCTTTTTATGAGAGCAAGGATTCCCGGGCGCGGATTAGTATTTATCTGGTTGAGCCCTTCCCTGACCAAAATTCTATTCTCATTAATCAGCGGAACAATATCTGCTGAGCTTGCAAGAGCAACCAGATCTAGAAATTTTAAAGGCAGTTCATGCCTGCCGATCCTGCTCGAAATTCCCTGAGCCAATTTAAATGCCACACCTGCACCGGAAAGGTATTTAAAAGGGTAAGTGCAGTCCGGCTTGAGCGGATCAAGGACAGCTAAGGCGCCGGGCATTGTTTCTTTCGGATGATGATGATCGCAGACGATTAAATCAATACCTAGTGTTTTTGCAAACTCAGCTTCATCAATTGCAGTAATACCGCAGTCTACCGAGATCAACAGCGACGTTTGTTTTTCATATGCATATTCTACCCCGTATTTTGAAAGTCCGTATCCTTCGATTAATCTTTTAGGGATATAATAATCGACATTAGCATCAAGCTCTTTTAAGAAAAGGTACAGCAGTGCAGCCGCACAGGTGCCGTCAACATCATAGTCGCCGAAGATCAATATTTTTTGATTTTCGGTTAAAGCCTGAATTACTCTTGATGTCGCGGCTTCCATTCCGTTCATCAGGAAAGGATCATAAAGGGATTCAGAGGAGGGGCGGAAAAAATATTTAGCTTGAGAAAAATTTCTTATGTCGCGGAGAACAAGCAGCCTAGAAAGGATTTCGGAAATATTTAATGAATCGGCTAGTGCTTTTATTTCATAATCATCTGAAATTTCTTTTATTTTCCAGCGGTTCTTCAGCATAAAAAAATTATATTATTAAACAATAAAGCTTGAGGCGTAATTAAGCGGAGTTAATCTCAAGCCCAAAGAATAAAAATAGTTCACAACTTATAAGCCGAATTTTGTAATCCCGGTGATTAACCGGGACGGCAATTATTTATCTCGTTCCGTTATTACTAACGGAATCCAGCAGTCTACCCGGAAATTCCATTCCGCCTTTGGCGGAATACAAAGCAGAACATCTTTGCCCCCGATTTCATCGGGGGAAAATTTCCCTATTTGACCTTGCTTCAGGCGGGGTTTACCATGCCTCAATCGTTGCCGTTTGAGCGGTGAGCTCTTACCTCGCCTTTTCACCGTTACCCCGCGATCCGGGGCTGTATATTTTCTGCGGCACTTTCCGTATCCCGGTTATTACTCCGGGACCCCGGGAATTACCCGGCACCCTGTTCTGTGAAGTTCGGACTTTCCTCCCCCGGCTAGAATCGGGAGCAATTGCCCGGTTGTGAACTATTATTATTCTTTATTGCAAGGAACTTAATATTCTGATCTCTCCCTGCAAAAACCTGCGGTTCCAATTGATAAATTTTATGGAACTGATTTCTTTAAGCTAAGACAGGCTAAACAAATATAATAAATAACTTTGGTTAAGTCAGCAGAATCTGAGCGGGATGAAGTTTATATTTTCTTTTATAAGTGAACGTTCTCAAATATTTATTCTAACAAGAATTTTTGGGCTTTCTTATTCAATAGATTCGGCAACTTCCGGTGAAACTAAAATCCTTCCGCAGTATTCACAAAAAAACAGCTTATTATTTCTTCTGATTTCAAGCTGCCTCTGCGAAGGAACAATATTATGGCACCCTGAGCACGCCGAACGTTTAATTGTTACTACGGCTTTCCCCTTTTTTGCTTTTCTGATTCTCATGTATGCAAGGTAATCGGCTTTTTTTGTTTTTGATTCAATATCTTTCCGCTTAGCTTTCAGCTTGGCTTCCTCCTTCTCATTGGATTTTACAATTTCTTTCAGCTCAGCTTCTTTAGCTTTTAAATCTTCTTTTAATTCTTCCAGCTGCGGTGTAACTGTTTCGATCTCCTCGGTAAGTCTTTTGCTGAGGTCTGCAAAAGAATCATTCTCCGCTTCAAGCTTTGTTATCTGTTCTTCGGTATGATCAATTTCCTTTGTAAGCGCATCATACTCCTTATTGTTTCTCACCTGGTAAAGCTGAGCTTTAAATTTTTTCTGATTAACTGTTAGTTTCTCAATCTCTTCCTCATTTTCCCCTCTTTTTGCTAGAGAATCTTTCTTTTCTTTTTCTTTTTCCGATATATCATTTTTAATGTGATCTATCTTTTCAACTAAAGAATTTACTGCATCAGGCAAATCTCCCCGCTGTTCTTCCAGCTCGTCAAGGTGATCATCTATCTTCTGCAACTCATATAATATTTTTAACCGGCTTATCAATTTTTAATAACTCCTTAATTGTTGTAAATAATTACCGGGTTTGTAGAACCGCTGTATTTAAATATTTTAAAATTATTTTCTGCTGCCGCAGTCAGCTCTTTTTCAATCTGATTAAGCACATGTATTTCCGTTTCATAATGCCCGGCATCGACCAATAAAATTTTCCCCTGCGCATCGTGAAAAGTATGATATTTTACGTCTGCTGTAACAAATGCATCTGCTCCTGCAAGAACAGCTTCCTTCAATAATTCCGTACCTGCTCCCCCGCAGACTGCAATTTTTTTTATGGATTCACTCTTTCCTGAAGTATATTTTAGACATTTTGCTTTAAGTTTTTCTGAAACATATTTAAGAAATTCTTCCCTGCCCAGCGGCTTATCTAATTCCCCGACTGCACCCATTCCGTAATTAGTATTTTTATTTTTCAGAGGATAAATATCATAAGCAGGCTCTTCGTAAGGATGAGCATTAATTACCGCTGAGATAATCTCCCCTAGTTTCCAAGAATCGGCGATTGCTTCAAGCTTAATTTCGGTGACCTGCTCTTGTTTACCTTGCTCTCCAAGAAACGGAGATGTTTTATTTGATCCGAAAAAAGTCCCGGTCCCGCCGGTTCTAAAGCTGCATCTGCTGTATTCACCAATAATGCCTCCTCCGGCATTAAAAACTGCATCCGCAACTTCTTCAACATGCTCAACGGGTACAAAAACAGAAATTTTATACTGGTTTGCAGAAAGGTTTACCAGGAAATCAATTCCTTTTAAACCAAGTATTTTTGCCAGTTCAAAACTGACGCCGTTTTTTGTAAAATCCAGGTTAGTATGCGCGGAAAAAAGAGTTAAATCATTTTTAATCAGTTTTTCAATCAGCATGGAGTTTTTATCTTTTTGGAAATCGAGCGATTTAACCGGATGAAAAATAAGGGGATGATGGGTAATGATGAGGTTGCATTCTTTTGCAATTGATTCGTTAATTACATCCATAGTGAGTTCCAGAGATAAAAGAATATTTTTAACAGTATTTTTTCCAGAACCTACCTGGAGACCGGGATTATCTCTTTCCAACGATATCTCCCTCGGCGCCCAGGTTTCCAAAATTTTAATAATTTCTCCGCATGTCATAACAAAAAAAACACCCCGAGTTCATCGGGGTGTGCTTTATAATTTTAATATCTATATTTTATTTCTAAGATCTTGTATACAGCAGATATTTTCGATTTGTGATAGGTTATATTCATATCAAGTAGGTAAATATATATGAATTAATCTATATTTTCAATTATACTAAATTCAGCAATTTATATTTGCTCACCTTAACACATCAGATATTATTCTGCGGTTCCTGCCAGCTTCCGTCTTCTTTAATCAATTCAATTAAGGAATCTACTGCGTTATTTTCAGGGACGTTCCGTTTAATAATATCCTTCCCCCGGTATAGAGTAATTTTCCCTACTCCGGAACCAACGTAACCGTAATCGGCATCAGCCATTTCACCCGGACCATTTACAATGCATCCCATTATTGCAATTTTAACTCCTTTTAAATGTTCAGTCCTTTTACGGATCTTTTCAGTTGTTTCCTGCAGATCAAATAACGTACGCCCGCACGAAGGACACGCAATATATTC
>JBLNGL010000306.1:0-3131 GCA_050264735.1 Ignavibacteria bacterium
GGTGACCGGCATGTTCATGGATTGACCACTTGTTATTTATTTTTTTTGTCAGGGTTTCCTTTGATAATCCTTTTACCAGCTCTTCAAGTCTTGCCGGAGTTCCTCTGAACCTTTCAAGCACGGAAGGAAATATTCCGGCAGGGAAGTTGAAATCAAATTTTCTTTCAACCCAATTAATTTGTTTTAGCATTTTTTATTCATTTAGATGCTATAATCTTGGTAAATCCAGAAGAAAAATCAATAATCCAATCTTTTGGATGACACAGCTAATATACGGAGCAAAAAAACGATCAAGTTCTTGACATGAGAGAATTTAAATATTATTTTGGAAAACAATTTTAATAGTTCTTTATATAATTAAAAAACTCTTATCGAGAAAGGTTGAGGGAACAGGCCCTGCGAAACCTTAGCAACCGCCCCGGTTTAACCGGGGGTCATGGTGCTACCTCCTGCCCTCCCGGTTACGGGAATGGGAAAGATGAGAGAAGAAGTTTTTATAGAAACCTCTTCGAGTAATCAATCCCGGAGAGGTTTTTTAGTTTTAAACAGGTTTTATTACAAGAATAAAGTTTAGCTATATGAAATTATTAAGAATTTTATTATAAAATAAATGAAAGGATAATTATATGAGCACAAACGGAAAACAGCGCAATTACAAATTCGAAACGCTGCAGCTGCACGCAGGTCAACAGCCGGATCCGGCTACAAATGCCCGTGCAGTACCAATTTACCAGACTACTTCTTACAACTTTAATGATGCACAGCATGCTGCCGATCTTTTTGCTTTGCAGAAGTTCGGGAATATTTACACCCGCATAATGAACCCCACAACCGATGTTTTTGAGAAAAGGATTGCTGCATTGGAAGGCGGTGCTGCGGCTCTGGCTGCCTCATCAGGACAAGCTGCACAATTGCTTGCGATAACCACTATAGCTCAGGCCGGTGAAAATATTGTTTCTACAAGCCTGCTTTATGGAGGTACTTACAACCAGTTTAAAGTCACTTTCCCGCGTTTGGGTATCAATGTTAAATTCGTAGATGGTGACAATCCGGCAGATTTTGAAAAACTAATTGATTGAAAAACAAAAGCATTATACATCGAAACAATAGGAAACCCGAAATTAAATGTACCCGATATTGAAGCAATTTCGATCGTAGCTCATAAACACGGAATTCCATTAATAGTGGACAATACTTTCGGTGCTGCCGGTTTTCTTGCCAGACCGATAGAACACGGTGCGGATATAATAGTATCATCCGCAACAAAATGGATCGGCGGACACGGAACTTCAATCGGCGGGGTTATAGTAGATTCAGGTAATTTCGATTGGGGAAACGGTAACTTCCCTATTTTTACGGAACCTTCTCCAGGGTATCATGGACTGAATTTTAATGAAGTATTTGGGAAAGGCTCGCAATTCGGAAATATAGCATTTATTATAAGAGCAAGAGTAGAAGGATTGAGAGATCTCGGACCTGCATTAAGTCCGTTTAATGCATTCCTTTTTCTCCAGGGATTGGAAACTTTATCTTTAAGAATCGAAAGACACTCACAAAACGGATCGGCATTAGCCAAATGGCTGGAGAAACATCCTGATATCGAATGGGTATGGTATCCCGGTTTGGAAAGTCATCCGTATCATGCGAATGCAAAAAAGTATCTTAGGCAGGGATTATTCGGATCAATACTGGCATTCGGAATCAAAGGCGGTATTGAAGCAGGGAAAGCATTTATCAACAATGTGAAACTTTCAAGCCTGCTCGCAAATGTGGGAGATGCAAAAACACTTGTAATACACCCTGCATCTACTACTCATCAGCAGCTCTCGGAAAAAGAGCAGCATGATGCAGGCGTACTCCCCGAAATGGTCAGAGTATCTGTCGGGCTGGAGCATATCGATGATATTATCGAAGATTTCGATATAGCTATTAAAGCTGCTGTAAAATCTCCTGCAACTGTATGATTTTTTGCATCTATTTTTTTCTATAAATAAAAGGAAAGTAAAAAATAAAAGTGTTCTTTAAGGAAGGATTCGAAAAAATTGTTTATCCAAAAGATTTCAAGCTGAATCCTGCTGCCTGTATTTATCCGATATAGGCAGTAAACTTCCTTTATTCACGGATTTCTAATTTTCAAAAAATCTCTATATGGCAACAAAAACAACCGAATCAGTTGAACTTACGGCGAAAACCAAATTTAAAGTACTATTTAAAGATAAGCCTCTGGTACTTGAATGCGGCAGCCTTCTTTCGTCTGTTGAAACAGCATATCAAACATACGGAAAGCTGAACAGCTGGGGAACGAATGCTGTTCTTATATGCCATGCACTCACTGGGAATGCCCACGCTGCAGGAATTATTTCCGAAGATGAATTAAATGATGAAATGATAAAAGGATCCGAAGGCAATAAATTTCTGCATATGTACAATAAAATGTTTTTAGGAAAACCTGGCTGGTGGGATCCGCTGATCGGACCTGGAAAAGTTTTTGATACGGAAAAATATTTCGTAATCTGCTCCAACTTTATTTCAAGCTGCTACGGTTCAACCGGACCGGCAAGTATTAATCCTGCCACCCGGAAAAAATTCAATTTCACTCTTCCGCTTATTACTGTAAGAGATATGGTCAGGGTACAATATGAATTACTAAGATCTCTCGGCGTAAATAAGCTGGTTACAATCTCGGGAGGATCATTGGGAGGCATGCAGGTCCTGGAATGGGCTTTGATGTATCCCGATTTCACAGAAACCATTATTCCCATTGCAACTGCAGCCAAACATTCTGCCTGGTGCATTGCTTTAAACGATGCAGCTAGAGATGCCGTAAAAAATGATCCCGTTTGGAATAACGGGAATTATTCCGAGCAGCCTCTCAATGGTTTAAGTCTTGCCAGAAAAATTGCAATAATCAGCTATAGAAGCGATATCTCTTTTAAGCGGAAATTTAATAGGGAGAGAAAGAATTCTTCTTTGAACTATTACGACAGAAAAAATGTTTTCCAGATTGAGAGCTATTTAACTCACCAGGGAGAAAAATTGGTACACCGCTTTGATGCCAACAGTTATTTGTATATCTCTCATGCCATGGATCTGCATGACGTAAGTTTCGGAAGGGGTAAAATTGATGAGGT
>JBLNGL010000307.1:0-3867 GCA_050264735.1 Ignavibacteria bacterium
AAGTTTTATCTTTTATTATCAGAGTCTGGTTTGCAACTACTACTACGCTTTCCAAATTTAATGTTTCAGAGTTAAGGTGGAAATCAACCGGAGTAGTACGATCGACTGAAACTTTTACACCCGATATTGTGGAAGAAGTGTATCCGACATATGAGGCTTTAAGAGTATATGTACCGGGAGAAATATTAATAATAAAATAATTGCCGTCTTCGTCCGAAGTGCCGCCTAAGGTAGTACCAATGACTATTATATTAGCAAAGGGAAGGGGCTCATTGTTTTCGTCAACAATCTTTCCGGCTATTTTTCCGGTATTACCGGCATTAAGAATAGATGCTGATAAAATAAAAATGAATAAAGATAGTAGAGATTTCTTCATAGTTTCTCCTGGGGAATAGACAATATTTCCGGTCTCTCAAAACGACTTTCTTTTTCAACTATATTACCATTTACACCGGAGAAAACTTCTTTAGCTCCAAGACTCGCAGCTGCAACAAATAATAATGATTCATTTATTTCGAGAGGTAAAATTTTTAAATCGCCTGCATCAAATACAATTATTCGCTTATTAAGCTCTTTATCTATTTCGGGTTTTATTATATGCCAAGCCTGAATAAAATTACAGGGAACAACTATTGTTTTAATACCTAAGACATTTACAATATTTGAAATTCCTACTCCGATATATTTACCGATGCGCTTAATTGCTTTCACAGCTATTTCATTGCCGTCCAATGCTTTTGCAATAATCATTTTAGCTTGATTTTCAAAATCACTAAGGGTATTTCCAATAATTACTCTTGATGCAACGGCGGGTGCAATCGCATCTTTTACAGAAAGTGAAGACACTTCTGCGCAGAGACCAAAATGACGGATTCCAATTCCGCCGGTTTCCCATCCGGTATCATCCGTTATAGACAATTGCCAGTGCTCCCGTTCATTCTCTCCAAATGGCCAGGCTTTAAGCTGCAGAATCTCTTTATGAACATTCATCTTAATGATATATTCCTTCCCAACCTCAACCGAAAATGGGTAAAATACAATCCAATGTTCGCCTCTTTTTGAAGCAAACTTTCTTCGCATAAAGGCAAGACTATGCTGTTCTTTTAAAAGCACTCCGTAAGCAATAAGTCCGCAATACCAGTTTTCACTATCATGAACCTTTGCCAGGATGCCTATTGTATCCCAAATTCCGGCTGCAGTCGGTTTCACTTTTGCGGATATAATACAATTTCCATAATCACCATGATATATTATCATATCATTCTGATCATTAAGATTATCCCCTAGTATTAATCTGCCCTCCTGCCACTGTACGTTTACATTGCCTTCGAGTTTATAATTATCAATTGTATTCGCTGCAAAATCATCAAAAAATATCTTTTCCATCTTGTTAACAGTAAAAGATATCCTCGGTGAAAATAACTTCTCTTTCTTCTGATGGTCAACGATGGAAACTTGATAGTATCTTGTCTCTTCGGGTTTTGCTGAATGAAATAGATATGAACCAATTGCAGAAGATCCAATTAAATTTTCTCTATTAATTTCAAAATTAGGATCAGCTGAGCTGTATATATTGAAATACCAGATATCAGAAACATTATTGTCCCAACGCAGCTGAACCATTTCATTAACTTGTTCGGCTTTGAAAGAATAGATACTTCCGGTTGCTTCTGTCTCCGGCAGTTTTTCTTTATGATCATAATATAAATCGTTATAAATCTCTATAAGAGCTTTATTTGAGATAAATGTTTCCAAACAGCCGTTATTGCCGCATCCGCATAATTCTCCGTCCTGATCAATTGAAGTATGAGCAAATTCAAAACCACTTGAATTATTCAGCGTTAATACTTTATCATTAAAAACTACTCCTGTCCCCACGTCATCATTGACGCTGAAGTAAGCATAACTAGTATTTTTGACTGCGTTAATCTTATATAGATTTTCAGCATAGGCAAAAGCATTGGCTTCGTTTTCAACTATTATCTTTGCATCAATAAACTGAGAGATATGATACTTTATGTCCATATTTTTCCAACCAAGACTAGTACATCGGAGCGATATTCCCCTTTCCGGATTTACCGGACCAGGTACTGTTACACCTACGGCTAAAAGTTTATACCCCTCAAATTTGTTCCTCAATTGGTTAAACTCATTTGCACAGGCATATAAATAATCTTCGGGATTTGTGAAACTATTTTTTACTGAACTTTTTTGCAGAACATTTCCTTCAAAATCAAGTATAGCTATTTTTGTTACTCTTGAGTGAAGTGAAATGGCGCCAAGAATACGATTAGTCATAGTGACTTTTAAAAGTGTCGGTCTTCTCCCGCCTGAAGAGTTTTCCGGGCTGATTTCACGTATGTAACCTTCTTCAATCAATTCATTGACGATTGATGAAATTGTACTTTGACTCAGCTTGGTAATTTGTGAAAGAGATACTCTTGAAATTGATTTATAGTCGCGGATGATGCTTAGGATGGCAGTTTTGTTTATACTTTTTACAACTTGTTGATTACTAACTACATATTGATTTTTAGTTGGTTTTCTCATAAACTTACTTTATTCAGTGAACGAATTAAGTTTTATATGGACATAGATACAATTTTTATTAAATATTGTCAAGAAATCTTTTTAGTTTTTGAAAAATAATTTCAGAAGGGACTAAACGATAGATATCCTAAAGCTTCTAAACTGGTTTGAAAAGAAACATCAGCTGGATTAAAGTAATGTTAATCACAATTTTAAATTTTTTTTTGTAGGATGTTAAAATATATAATACCATTTCAGAATTTTTCCGTTAGTTTTCGTAACCTCTTATAAAATAAAAAATCCTCACTTTTCAATGAGGATTTTTCTTCTGTAGTTGTTGTAGCGGGGGCAGGACTTGAACCTACAACCTTCGGGTTATGAGCCCGACGAGCTACCAATTGCTCCACCCCGCGATATTTAAAAAACAAATATAGGTATTGAAGCCAGGGTTGTCAAATTGATGTGTTTTTTGACTTCCGATTTCGCTGCCGCTATTAATAATTACTATCAGAATTGAAACTAGAAATAATTCCATCTGCTGCCTGGGAGCGAGCATGAAGTTCGTTTAATTTCTGTATAATTCTTAGAATTCCGCTTCTTTTTTCTTCAATAATTTCTTGAATAAAATTATGAACTTCCGGGAAATTACATTCTTCTGATAGTGACTCATAGAATCTTATAATAGAAGCTTCTTTTCGTAAAGCTTCATTCAGCATCGCACAAGTATTTTTGCATGTGCGCAGGCAATTTATTTCACTGCTTTTCATATTTTCACTTGGTTCCATAATACCCCTTTAAATTTTTAAACTTAGGTTCTCTTTTTTTATTTTAATATATTCTCTGCCGCAGCTAATTTTTTACCGATGCCTAATGCATTTTCATTTAGCGGTATTAAATGATGATGCCTTTCCGGAAGAACTTTTTTTAAAGCTGAAATAATATTTTCCGTTTTAACTAAAGGACGTTTTTCAAGAAATGCTCCCAGCAGAATTATATTTGCAACCTGTTTTTTATTTAATTTTTGGGCCTCTATAATTGCCGGAATACTTAAAATTTCTATGTCATTTCTTTGCGGCGGATTTAGAATACTGGATTCTTCATACACTAAAAGTCCGCCGGGTTTTATCGTATGTTCAAACTTTTCAATTGACGGCTGGTTTAATAACACCGCAGAATCAAAACTATTGACTATAGGTGAACTGATTTTTTCTGGAGATACAATTACTATACAATTTGCTGTTCCTCCCCTCATTTCAGGTCCGTATGAAGGCATCCAGCTGATTTCTTTATCTTCAATCATTGCAGCGTAGGCCAAAATCTGTCCCATCGATAAAATTC
>JBLNGL010000308.1:0-10182 GCA_050264735.1 Ignavibacteria bacterium
TGAGCAATTTCATTTTGGATTTTAAAGATATCATCCAGCACCCGGTCGTAAGAATCAGCCCAGATATGCGTGTCATCAGAAATACGAATAAGCTGCGGAGTTATTCTTACGCGGTTTTGATTATCTTTCCCTTTCGCCCAGCGTATTGTTCCTTCGAGCATATAATCCACACCCAGTTCTTTTCCAATCTCTTTCGTGCTTTTATTTGATTTTGCAAATTGAACAGCGCTATTCCGTGAGATAACACCAAGGCTTCCGATAGAAGCAAGCTTGCTCGTTATCTCTTCGGTTATTCCATCCGCAAAATAATTATCATCCGGGGAACCAAGATTCTCAAATGGAAGAACCACAATCATTTTTCTTACTGAAGATATTTCGTTCCTCTCAGAAAGACTATTAAAATAAATATAAGCGGTAAAAAGAAAAGCAACAAAAATTATAATTGCTGCCGGCACAAACCATTTTTTATTTTTCTTTTTTAAGGGAAGCTTATGTTTTGAGGTTTGCGGATATGTTTTGGAAAATGAATTACTTTTCAATTCAGTGAGATCATCAAAAATTTCTTTTGCACTTTGATAACGATCTGCAGGAGCTTTTGCGAGTGCTTTTTGGACTATTGTATTTAACTCTAAAGATATATTTTTTATCGTTTCCGGTTCTTCATTCAGAATGGAATAGATAACAGCCTGATCATAATCTCCTTTAAATGGCTGCTTTCCTGTAAGAATTTCATAAAGAATAACGCCGAAAGACCAAATGTCTGTCCGATGATCCAATTCTTCTCCTCTTGCTTGTTCGGGAGACATGTAAGCAATAGTTCCAATGGTTGATCCAACCTTTGTAACCTGAGTGCCTTTTCCAATCTTTGCCAAACCAAAATCCATTATCTTTATTTTACCATCTTTGGTAATCATAACATTGCCGGATTTTATATCACGATGAATAATTCCTTTTTTGTGTGCTGCTTCTAATCCTTCTGCAATCTGAATTGCTATGTTAACTGCCTCATCAGTTGGTAACCCTACTATGTCACCCCTTTCTGAAAGGGGGGAAGAAGGGGGATTAATTTTTTCTTTTAATTCAACACCATCTATATATTCCATTACTATAAATATTTCATCGTCACTTTCTTCAATAGCATGGATAGTAGATATATTTGGATGATTAAGAGACGCTGCAGCTTGGGCTTCAATCTCAAATCGTTGACGCTCCTCCTTATTTGCAGCGATATAATGAGGCAGAAACTTGATTGCGACTTGCCGTTTCAGTTTTGAATCCTCCGCAAGGTAAAGTACACCCATACCCCCTTCCCCAAGCTTTTCTAATATTCTGTAATGTAGAATTGTTTTTCCGATCATAAATACTTTTTAAATTAATTTAATGGCTTCGGCGGAAAAGATAATCTTTGCTATGCTAATGGGATTAATGCATATCTAATTAAGGGTTTATCGATCATAAAAAACTTTTCCCTGCAACAAGATTATATTTTTCGACTTTCATATCTTCCGAAGTTTTAACTTTTGCACTATAATCTTTTTCAAGCTGCATTTTCCATAGGTAAAATTGCGAAAATGTTTCCCTTAGCAGTTCATTCAGTTCCGCAAACTTTCCGCTTGCCTCGTAAGCATCAGCATCTCTTTTGCTATTCCAGATAGTTAATGAAATAAATTCATCCTCCACCTGGACGCTCTGTGTAAGGAATATATGCCTGCAGCCCGGCGTGGATTTAAGAGTCGGGATTACTTTATTATGATACAATTCTTTGAATTGATTGAGCTTTCCGGGCTGTATTTTAATTGAAACTAATCTGATGTACGTTTCCGAGATTTGAGCGCCGATTTTTTCGGAATCTTTATCGGCAACAGAATATTTTTTTATTGTAGGTTCTTCAGCTACAGGGGCATATTCCAATTCCATTTTATCCGAAAGATGAATTTTCCATTCACTGCTTTCGGAGAGAAACGGCCTGGCTTTATTAACCAGACTTTCAAATACTCCGCTGCGTTCATAGTCCTCGGCCTGTTCCTGGTGTTCCCAAAATGTAAGCGAGGCAAATTCATATTCTTCCGGTTTGCTGTTGATTAATCCGGCAAACATGCAGCCGGGAATTTTTTGAAGCTGGGGTAAAACATCTTTTTCATAAAACTTTTCAAACTCCGAAAGAAAATCCGGATTTAATTTAAACTGCAGAAAACGCATAAACATCATATTTCCTCCTATAAAAAAGGAAAAGCTTACAAAAAAATCTCAGGAAACGTTAAAAAGACAAAGAAATGTATTTACTGAATTTTTAAATTTCTCTTTTTACAATAACAACGGTCATATCATCCATTTGGGGAGAGTTGCCTACAAATAATTTCACTTCCCTAAAAATTATATCAATAATGTTTTCTACAGATTCTTTCCTGTTATTCAAAACAATATCCGTTAATCTTTTATCTCCGAATTCTTCTTCAGCGCTATTCATGGCTTCAGTTATTCCGTCGGAGAATAAAATGAGGAATTCTCCCGGATTAATATCAATAATCGATTCATCGTATTGAGCCTCTGCCATAATACCAACAATAATTCCGCCCACGCTTAATTTTGTCATTTTTCCGTCGGCTGCAATCAAATATGGATTGTTATGCCCTGCATTGCAGTAAGTTATTTGGTTTGTCTCAGAATTTAATATGGCGTAAAACAGAGTAGCAAATTTATTTGAAGCGGTACTATGAAATAACATATTATTAGTAAAGAAGATGCAGTCTTTACACGATTTGCCGAATGATGTCTGTCCGCGCAAAGTTGCCTGAAGATTTGCCATTAATAATGCAGCCGGGATACCTTTGCCCGATATATCTCCGACACAGAAAGCAAGATGGTTATCATCAATAGAGATGAAGTCAAAATAATCGCCTCCAACCTCTTTTGCCGGGATGCTTTTCCCGGCTATTTGATATCCTTTTATTTCAGGCTGGGATTTCGGCAATAAATCCACTTGAATCTCATAGGCAAGCTTCATTTCTTCCTGCAAATGAATCAATGCCTGTTCTTCATGATATAGTCTTGCATTTTCAACTACATGAGCAGATTGAGCGGCAATTATCCCAAGGAGTCTCTGGTCGTCATTTGTAAATCCCGTCAAGGTGTGTTTATTAAAAACGGTTAATAATCCGATGAGTTTACCTTTCAGGAGCATAGGTACACTTAGGAGAGACTTTACCGGGAAATTTTTTTCGTTTAATGATTGATTCAGGCGGGATACAAAATTAAATCTAGGATCACTTTCAAAATTATTAATCATTAAAGGATTTTTGTTTTTGAGCATCCACCCGGTCAGCTGAGCGTCCAGGCGGAAGGGGAGAAGATTTGATATAGAATCCTGCTTCCGGATCATTGTATGAAAAGGATTCTGCTGGTCTTTTTCATCCAGAAGCATTACTGCTCCCTGCTCAACCTTTAGGTATTTAACACATTTTTTAACAATTAATTCTATTATTTGCTCTATTGATTGAGTAGATGTAATAGCAGTTGCAATGTCGTTTAAGATAGAAAGTTCTTCAACGGCAGCTCTCAGCCTGCGGTTTTCTTCTTCGAGACGATTTGATATAATTGTTTCTTCCGTGTTCATTGCTCCAGGTTAAGCTTTTATTTATGAGTTGGTATGATTTGGAGAGAAAAACTAATATTAAATCATTAAAAAAGCTATTGAATTAAAGACCGCCTTGTACATTCGTGAGGTAGGACTCATATTTTGGCAAGGTGAGATTTATATCCAACCTCACCTTGCAGTACTATTTTAGAGTTTTATTCGATTTTTATTTTCCTATTTTTTATAATGTACACCAAACCAACAATCATCATAACAGCTCCCCACCAGATGTTCGAATGTAAATTGTATAGAACCGGTTTAAATTCAGGCGGAGACGACAAGGATATTAGCCCTGCAGCCATTAATAACAGGCCCATAATGAATAAAATCAGGCCTACAAAATACCAGATTGGTTTCATGATTCTCTCCTTACCAGTAATAAATATTTAATACGGCAAAAATGATTAAAGAAATTATAGCCCAGAATTCAGGCTTCTGGTATAATTTACTTTCTTTATCAACAGTGCTCGGAGTTAATCCTTTTACTAATCCTACCAACTCCTCCTTCGGCTTTTTCTTTGTGAATAAGCTGATAACTATAGTTGCAATAAAGCAGATAAGCCATGCCCACCAGGCTCTCCAGAAATTTACCGCCATATCACTTGAAACATCGGATAAAGTTATTGTGCTTGCACTTATCCAGTTAAACTTGGCGGCAAGATAGAGTGTAAAGGAAGAACCCATTCCCAGAACAAGTCCCCAGAAAGCACCGTTCGGAGTAATCCAGACAACAAACATTCCGAGCAGCATTGTCGCAAAAAGGGGAGCGTTAACCCAGGAAAATATGGCCTGCATATAATCCATAATGCTTGGAAAACTTTTTGCCCAATAAGCTGTAATCAAGCTGATGAAAACTCCGACAATTGTAGCAGCTCTTCCCATCCATAAAAGATGAGTATCGGAAGCATTCCTGTTCATGACGGATTTGTAAATATCATATGTCCACACCGTGTTGAATGCACTTATATTTCCGGCTTGACCTGCCATAAAGCCTGCCAGCAGGGCAGTAACTCCTAACCCTACCAGTCCTGCCGGATAATACCTGGCAATTAAAAGCGGCAGAGCAGAATCATAATTAATTTGATTCCCATCAGATAAAAGTTTAAAACCTGAATTAGGATCATTTGCAAGTACTATAGCGATGAGGCCCGCAAATATCACTAAAAAAGGGATAGCCATCTTGAAAAATGAAGCCAAAATAGGTGTCATTCTTGCAGTCGTCAGGTTTTTTGCACTAAATGCTCTCTGTACAACAAGGAAGTCAGTTGTCCAATATCCAAAAGAAAGAACAAACCCCAAACCCAATACAATTCCAGCCCAATTTACCAGCATCCCATTTTGTGAAGGATCCCCTGAAGTCGACCAGAGTGTTGTAAATGAAATTTCCGAACTGATCTGATTGATGCGCGTCATTATTTCACCAACGCTTCCGATTTCAATAATACCCAAAAAGGAAACCAGGAATAATCCGAACCAGATTAGAAAAAATTGAATTATTTCAGTAAAAATAGCAGATAACAATCCGCTTAGTGTTACATATGCAGCTACAGTAACTGCAGACATCCACATACTTACATCCCAATTCCAACCGAGAAAAGTATGGAGCACAAGAGCCATTGCGTAGAGGTTTATTCCCGAAACCAGCAGGGTCATTATACCAAAAGCAATTCCGTTTAATACACGGGTTTTTTCATCAAAACGTAATTTTAAATAACCCGGAACTGATTTAATTTTTGAACTATAATAGAACGGCATCATATAAATGCCAAGGAAAATCATTGCAGGAATTGCCCCTATCCAATAAAAATGAGCAACGAACATTCCATACTTAAAGGTATTTCCGGTCATACCGAGCAGTTCAAGCGCGCCGAGATTAGCAGAAAGAAAAGCTAATCCGGCAACCCATGAGCTGTTTCTTCTGCCGGCTAAGAAAAAATCCTCTTCATTTTTTGTAAACTTTTTTAAATAGAAACCAATACCCAGAACAAAGACAAAGTAGATGGCAATAATAATCCAATCTACAAAAGTTAAACCTATAGCACTCATAAAGTTTCCCTTTTTTTATAGGATTTTTTTTGAAGAATTTAGTGATTAAAACAAAACGCCCCTTGATTTCTTATTGATAGTATTTTTATTGCTTCCGGATCAAAAGCCGAGGACATAAAAAATTTATAATCATTTATTAAATTATTCGGTATGAAAGCCTGTATAGTTCCGGCAAAACCGCCGCCGTGTACCCTGCATGCTCCGTAACCTGTTTTGCCGATGAATTCTTCAGTTAATGCTAAGGCTAATGTCACAGGCTGATAGCCTACATCGTTTGACGAATAGATATTCTGCAGCCATTTAAATGATGAATTGCCCGACTCATTTACAAGCTTAAGAAATTTATTAAAATCTTTGTTAGTTAATGCTTCAATCTGCTGCTGCACTCTCTGGTTTTCCTTTAAAAAGTGATACGCCCTGAGAATTTCCCGATCCGACAATTTAGTTCTGATTTCTTTTATGCTTTTCAAAAAATCATTTAACTCTAATTCCCTGCATGTTTCTTTTCCGAATGCACGTGCAGCGTTTTTCATTTCACCTGGAATCGAGGAATAATCATCAGTTAAATTAATATGCGAGCTGCCGGTATGAACAACTATAATCGAATATTTTTGTTCGGAGAAATTAAAATCGATTTTATTTATCAAGGGATGTTTAGTGTCCTGAAAGTCAATAGCTACAATTCCCCCGAAGGCACAGGCAACCTGATCCATTAAGCCGCACGGCTTTCCAAAGAATTTATTTTCGGCAAATTGACCTAACTTAGCAATTTCTTCGGGGGGAATCTTCCCTTCATTGAATAAATGGTTAAATATAGTTCCGATTAAAACTTCAATGGAAGCAGATGAGCTGAGCCCGGACCCGGGAAGAACATCGCTTGTAAATGCAGCGTTAAAGCCGCCGATCTTAAATCCTTTCTGAGCAAATCCTGCCGCAATACCCCGGATTAATGCAGAAGTGGTGCCGGCTTCCTTTTTAATTTGGCTAAGTTCATTCAGGTTTACAGCGAAGGGAGCGGGATAACCCTCCGAATAGATTTTAACATTATTATCTGAAGAGAATGAAGCGCATGCAATTGAATCCGAATTAATGCTTGCAGCGATAACCATTCCGTTATTGTGATCGGTATGGTTGCCGCTTAACTCGGTTCTGCCGGGTGAACTGAAAAAAGTTGCCTTTGAATCTTCAAAGTTTTTTCTGAAATAATTAAATAATTTTTTATATCTGTCAGATTGATATTCCAGCACTGATATATCTTCACCATATAGATCTCCTAGGCAAATATCAGTTTCAGCAAGAGATAAGTTTCCGTTCATATTTTAAATTTTGAAAAATATTTTAGCTTAATTGTACGAATATTTTCAATTTTGAATATTTATTTATTTCTTCCTTTTTCCGGAATATAAATAGCCAAATTATTAATCTTAATCAAACAAAATCTAATTTCTTTGTTTATTCGAGAACCGGCGGATTATTCCCTTTGGCCGAGTTAATTTCCACAACTTGGTCCCTGAGTCCGTCAGATTTGATAATTAATTTTATTTTACCTGTTTTATCTGTGGATTGAACAACAGCCAGGCATAATCCGTTAAAAGCATTCCGCTGATTAATTTTATATGAATTATGATCCCTTGGATTTCCATTGTCCACACCGATTATTTTTCCTTCGCCTTCAATTGCAAATCTTATAAGATTATCTGCCGTTGGAACAAAATTTCCTTCACCATCCACTATTTTTATTTCAACGTTAAGGCCATCCTGAGCGCCTGCAGTCCAGGATTCTTTATCCAAATTCACCTTCAGTTCAGCAGGCATACCGGAAGTTATAATTTCCTCAGTACAGACAATTTTGCCGTCCTTCTTTCCAACTGCTTTTAAGATACCGGGCTGGTAAGGAACATCCCATTGAAGATGTAAATCTGCAGTAGTTGGAAAAACCTGGGGCTTCTCATATTTATTCCACCCGCCGGAAGTTCCCTGCCTTGGAAATTCCAACCGTTTTTCTCCGAAAGATTTTCCATTTTCAGCCGAAGGCTGATCAGCCTTTGGCTGAAAGAACAGCTCAACTGCATCGCAATTTGTATAACAAATTACGGGAATAACCTGACCTTCTCTTCCTTCCCAGTTCCAATGAGGAAAAAGGTGTATCATTGGTTCTTCAGTCCACTGACTTTTATAGAAATAAAAACCATCTTTAGGGAAACCGCATAGATCGAGAACACCAAAGCTTGCATGTTTATTCGGCCATATAGATTCACCTAAATAATCTATTCCTGTCCACATAAAATCTCCCATAACATAATCATGAGTCCGTACAAATTTCCAGAGCTGTTCAGCGCCAATCATCCAAAAATTATAGGAAGGCAAAAATTTATTAGAGCTGCTATTCAAAGTATTTTCACTCATCCAGAAATTTATATCAGGGCGAACAGAAGAAGTATCATCCCCAAAAGAATACTCTCCGCGTACCCCGCCGCTGTTTGATATGCTTTCGGTTCCAATCATTTTCCAATCCGGGTGCGCACGGCGATCGATATCATAATACAATTCTCTCCTTTCATGCCATCTATCGACATAATTATAACCTACGATATCAAGCATTTCCATGAATTCCAATGTTGCCGAACCACCGTCAGCCGCTATATTATCGAGACCCGATGTAACAGGCCTAGTGGGATCTTCAAGATGACAAATATCCATTAATGTTTTAAGGATTTCATCTCCTTTTTCATCTTTCTGTTCAGGTATTTCGTTGCCGACGCTCCACATGACAATTGAAGGATGATTACGGTCGCGGTGAATCATGGCTGTAAGATCTTTTTCTCCCCATTCATCAAAATATTCATAATAGCCGTACTTGCGTTTGCCGTATTTCCATTCATCGAAAGCTTCATCCATTACAAGGAAGCCCATCCTGTCGCATAAATCCAGAAATTCCGGCGCAGGAGGATTATGAGAAGTACGGATTGCGTTACATCCCATTTCCTGCAATTTTTTCAAGCGTCTCTCCCAGACTCCAACCGGTACAGCTGCTCCAACACATCCGCCGTCGTGATGCAGGCATACTCCATTCATTTTAATATGTTTTCCGTTAAGAAAAAAACCTTTATCAGCATCAAACTCAATTTTTCTGATTCCGACATTTGTAATGACTTCATCGCTCTTATCATCTCCTTCATAAATTACCGAATGAAGTTTGTAGATGTTCGGAGTTTCCAAAGACCACAGAAGGGGAGTAGTAATTTTAAAATGATTTCCCAGCTCCAAAGATTTCCCCGGCTCAATGGAAAAATCATTTTGAGCAGAGGCTATTTCTTTATCATTATCGTCAGTTAAAATGCTTTTCAGCATTCCTTTTTTTAAATCTTTATTTTTGTTTTCAATTATTGTTTTTATATTCATTACGGCAAGATCTTTTGAAACAAGAGGAGTAGAGGCGTAAACACCCCAATGCTCAATGTGCAGCAGGCTGCTTTTAACCAGCCAGACATGCCTGTAAATACCGGAGCCTGAATACCACCTTGTGTTCGGCTGTTTTGAATTATCAACGCGGACGGCAATTATATTTTCACCGTTACGGAGGTAAGGAGATAATTCATAATAAAAGCTGCTGTAGCCGTAAGGATAATTACCAAGATGATGCCCGTTTATCCAGACATCGCTGTTCATGTATACACCGTCGAATTCAATCCATATATTTTTAGACAAATCCTCTTCAGAAATATTTAAATGCCTTCTATACCATCCTATACCGGTTGGAAGATAGCCTCCGCTTCCTCCTGTTGGTTCGTTTCCATCATATTTACCTTCAATGCTCCAGTCGTGAGGAAGATTTAACAACCGCCAATCCGCATCATTAAAATCGGGTTTTTCCGCTCCCTGATTATCTCCAAGTTTAAACTTCCAATTGAAATCCATTAAAAGACGCTGCCTGTTTTTATTATCATCCTGCGCCATTGTAATTTCAAAGAAAAAACAGCTAAGAATTATCATGATTCGAGCAGCGGTTTTGAGGATATTCATAAAACGAACCTTTTAATTTTTATAATTGTTTTCTAAAAAAGTTATTTTCCTGAGTTTTACCCCGTAATCCTTTAATTCTTTTCCCGCTTCAGGCAAAGGAATTGCAAGCTGCATGGATTCAATTCTTAAATTGTGAGTTGTTGCATTTTTCGGCGGAACCGATTCAAACCAATACGGAAGAAAAGTAGGATAGGGACGCGGCAGCAGAGCAAACTTAAACTTTTCAGGAAGAGAAACGGGGAGAATTATTTTTTCATAATTATTTTTCAGAGAGATTTTTCTTTCGAACCCGGTGCTGTTACTGAAGATTATTCTTACCAGAACAGAATCCGGTCCTTGCGGTTTTTTCATTATTTCTAATTCAATCTGACTGCCGGCTGCCGGGGAATCCTTTAAATAATCCCCGGTATAAAATTGAAGTGCAAGCTCATGATATTTTTCTTTAATTCTTGTCAATTGAACATTTAATTCATCTTCAT
>JBLNGL010000309.1:0-7014 GCA_050264735.1 Ignavibacteria bacterium
TTCTTTTACCTGTTCAATCTTGATAAAAGATTAAAGAATGTCGAAAAAGAATTTCTAGGAGAAAAACATGAGAAGTAAATATATATTCGGCGGAGTAATTGTAGCGGTGTTTTTAACATTAATGATTTATCTCTTTTCCCAGAGTAACATTCAATATGAAAATAATTTCAGAAATGTTATGTCGAAAGACAAAACGGTTAAAGCTACCGGCATCTGGGTGAGAGAAAAAAGTTATGATATAAATAAAGAAAGCAGAATATTCAGCTTTTATATGGTTGATCAGAACGGCACCGAAATGAAAGTTGTTTATGAAGGTACGATTCCGAATAACTTTGAATCGGCGCAGAGCATTGTAGTTACCGGAAAATACAGTAACGGTTATTTTCATGCAAAAGATATTTTAACCAAATGCCCCAGCAAATACCAGGAAGAGGAAGTAAAATCCCCCGGAGTCTGAAATAAATAAATAGTGCTGTGCATATATGCGCATGAATTTGATAAGTTCAATTCAACAGTCTAATTTTCTTCTAAGCTTAGACACTAATTAATCCGGACTATATTAGCATATAAAAAAGATTGAGGTATCAATGATTGGAAGTATAGTTTTATCGCTGGCACTCGCTTGCAGCTTAACAGCTATGGTAATGTATTGGCTTAATTACCGGGGGTATCAGAATACTTTAGTATACGGCAGGACAGCGTATCATGCAATGGCAGTATGCGTTATTACCGCCTCTGCAATCCTCCTTTATTTCATCCTTAAGCATGATTACAGCTTTAAATATATTTACAGCTACAGCAGCAATGAACTGCCGAAAGGAATTTTAGCCGCAACATTTTGGGCTGGACAGGAAGGAAGCTTTATGCTCTGGCTGCTGCTGACTTCAATTGTGGGAATTGTACTGCAATCTTATTCATCAAAGCGCGGCGATCTTGAACCGAGAGTTATGGCTGTATTTTCTCTTGCTACTACTTTCCTCTTGGTAATGGTTTCTCCATTGTTCAAAAATCCTTTTGAGTATATCTGGATTGAGCCGGTCTTTATTAATGCTTCAGATATTAATTCTGCCTTCTTTAATCAGCCTTGGATGCAAAGCTTTATGTTCAGCGACGGCTCTTCGGGTCAGAATTTTATTAAGGTAAATTCAGACTTATATGCTATCCTAACTTCATCCGGACTCTCAATTAAAGACTTAATTATCAATGGAAAAGGATTGAATCCACAGCTTCTTAATTTCTGGATGCAGATTCATCCCCCGATTCTTTTCATCGGTTTTTCAATGGCTACCGTACCTTTCACTTTTGCTATCGCAGCATTAATGAAGAATGATTACAAAAGCTGGATTCGCCAATCGTTTCCATGGGTGCTTGCAGGTGCAGGTATTTTGGGATTAGGAATTATGCTCGGAGGTTATTGGGCTTATGAAATGCTGGGCTGGGCCGGATACTGGGCCTGGGATCCGGTTGAAAATTCCAGCTTGATTCCATGGCTTGTCGGCGTTGCTTCAATCCATACTCTCCTGGTGCAGAAGAAAAGCCAGGCCAAAGGCGGCATCGGAAAATATGCAAAGACAAATTTAATTCTTTGCATCATGACTTATATCTTAGTTTTATATTCTACATTTCTAACAAGAAGCGGAGTGCTCGGTGATGCTTCCGTTCATTCATTTGTAGATCCCGGAATGCTGGTTTATTTATTCCTTGTTGTTTTTATAGGAACCTTCATACTGCTCGGCGCAGGAATGCTTATCTACAGATGGAATTATCTTAACCGGCATATTGTAACAGACGAAAACCTTTTATCAAGGGATCTTGCTCTTTTTACTGCCACAATTACATTGAGCGCTTCAGCTATTATTGTACTTGTCGGAACATCTGCCCCTCTTTTTCATCAATCGGTAGATACATTTTTTTATAATGAAATGCATATCCCGCTCGCTATAATCATCGGGCTTTTAAATGGCTTCAGTCTCCTTTTAAAATGGAAACAAACCCACGGTCAGGAATTATTAAAAAAATCGATCCCATCCATTGCTTTTTCAATCCTTTTAACAGCGCTCATTGTTGTATTCGGCCGAATAACTAACATTATGATGATTTTACTTGCTCTATCGGCTTCATTTGCATTCTTTGTAAATGCCGAAATTGCAATTAAAATTATCCGTGGGAATATGAAGATGATCGGTGCATATGTAGCTCATATCGGTATTTCTCTTTTTATTTTGGGAGTGATCGGATCTGCTGCTTACAGCAGGCAGATGGATGTTGAATTAAGAAAAAATGAGCCGAAAGACGCTTTCGGTTACAAGATGACATTTACGGGGTATCAGCCTACCGAAGATAATAAGTATAAATTTGATATCAGCCTTACAAAGGACGGGAAAAATTATAAGATTTCCCCCATAATGTATATAAGCGACTTTAATAACGGCTTAATGAGAGAGCCGGCAATTTTAAATATGTGGATAAAAGATATTTATATATCACCGCTTGGCTACGAACCTAATTCTGCGGAAAACAAGGATACCAAGGTTGTTTCCCTTCAAAAAGGAAACACAGTTGATTTTAACGGAGTAAAAATCACCTTCGAGAATTTTAATTTTCCCCCAGAAGTAAGAGAAGCTATGATGGCTGGAAAAGATTTTAAAATCGAGGCCAATCTTTCTGCAGATATTAAAGGTAAAAAAAGAAATATAGAATTGCACCTTACAAATACAAACGGTAAAAGGGAATACACATCTCAATCTATCGAGGATGCAAATTTAAAAATTGAATTGCTCAAACTTGAAGCGGGAAAAATAGATATAGCTCTTTCGAAGCTTAAGGGGACTGAAACTTTGTCTGAAGAATCTAAAGAAGTTCTTTCAATTACGGCAAGCGTTAAACCCTTTATTAATTTGGTTTGGTCCGGAGTTCTAGTAATGGTATTCGGATTTTTTATTTCAGTAGCAAGAAGATTGAAAGAATCCTTTACACAATAGAAAATTTCTTTTGAATGCTCAATTTTCAACCATCAATTTTCAATGTAAAATTTCATTAAAAGCTAGATTGAATATTGAGAATTGAACATTGAATATTATCATTCAAAAATTTTAATAATTACAATTTATTCCTTTTCGGGGAGATGGATCTGGCTCTTACAACCCCAATCTCTCCATATCCGCTACAAGGGACTTAACTGCATTTACCGAATTATCAAAAGCAGCTTTTTCCTCGGCATCAAGGGAAAATTCAATTACTTTTTCTACTCCATTTGCTCCAAGCACAGCAGGAACACCGGCATAGTAACCGCTTACTCCAAACTCTCCATTTAAATAAGCGCATACCGGCAGCACTCTTTTTTCATCGAAAAGAATTGCCTCGGCCATTGCAAGTGCAGAAGCAGCAGGCGAATAAAAAGCGGAACCGGTTTTTAACAGTTTAACCACTTCCCCGCCCGCCATTTTTGTTCTTTCTATCAGAGCATTCATTACATCTTTTGCTTTTGTTTTATCATTATACTTTTTTTCAAGAAGCTCCATTACAGGAATTCCGTTTACGTTTGCATATCTAATGATCGGCACCATTGTGTCGCCGTGCCCTCCCAATACCATTGCATTTACATCTTTAACGGATACTCCAAGCTCCCAGGCTATAAATGTGGCAAATCTTGATGAATCCAATACGCCTGCCTGACCTACTACCCGGTTTGCCGGAAATCCCGATACTTTTTTAAATAATGTTACCATAGCATCGAGCGGATTTGAAATTATAATTACTATGGAATTCGGAGCATTATCACGGACTCCCTCCGCAACCGATTTCATTATTTTTGCATTTGTAACTAGAAGATCATCCCTGCTCATCCCCGGTTTGCGTGGAAGTCCTGCTGTTACAATTACAAGATCGGCATCTTTTATATCTTTATAATCATTAGTCCCCTTTAAATTAATATCAAAGCCATCCACTCTGGCTGCTTCGGAAATATCCAGGCTTTTTCCTTGAGGCAGATCCTGGACTATATCGAATAAAACGGCATCGCCAAGCTGTTTAAAAGCAATCAGCTGTGCTAGAACTCCGCCGATTTGTCCTCCCCCAATCAAAGCAATCTTCTGTTTCAGCATTTTAATATTCCCTCCTATATGAGTTTAAATTACATTTCCGTTCCCAAATATATAGAATTAGAATTTATAGGTTATAGAATGGGGTCTTTTATTTCAGTTTTGAAACGAAAATAATCATATAAAACTGAAAGTCCTGTTCCGAAATGCCGGATTAAAAACGATGCTCTGGCCAAGCTAAATCCTTCAGGAATTGATTCTTTGAATTCGATCTCACATCCGGATCCTATTGTGCATGAAAATAGCGGCAGCAAGATGGAATGCAGTTAGCAAATCGCTCTTATCTTAATACAAATTCCTAATAACATATAGTTAATTTTAAAATCCCAACTTATATTGTAACTTCAATACTATTTAATTACGCACTGATGCTCAAAAAATATTTTTATACATTGCTGCAGTCACTTCCGGAAAATATTAATTTTAAAGAATCTTATGATAGATCTATTACCGCTTGAAAAACTTGGATTAAATAAAGAGTACGTAGAGAAAATTGATCCGGAAAAATTATACGGTTTTCAATTGGGCAGGGTAATCTCGATTAATAAAAACAGCTGTAAAATTTCAAACGGGAAGAGGGAAATTTTCTCTGAGCTGTCGGGAAAATTTTTATTCAATGCGGAGACTCCTTTGGATTTCCCGGCTGTAGGCGACTGGGTATATATTGAATTATTCAATGATGAATCCCTTGCAGTAATTCACGAAATTCTTCCGAGAAAATCTCTTCTAAAAAGAAAATCAGCCGGTAAAAAAATAGATTATCAGCTGATTGCGGCAAATATCGATACCGCAATGATTATGCAGTCCGCCGATTCAAATTATAATCTAAGAAGACTCGAACGCTATCTCTCTATGATTAATGAAAGCAATATGCACCCGGTTGTTCTGCTGAGCAAAAGCGATCTTGCAGAACCGGGGGATTTGGAAAAAATGATAGCCGGTATACATGAAATAATGCCGGATATTGAAGTGATACCATTCAGCAATAACAGCAGTTCGGATCTGGAAATGTTACCAAAAGTATTTACTCCGGAAAAAACATTTTGTCTTATAGGCTCTTCAGGCGTGGGTAAAACAACTTTAATAAATAACCTTTTGCAGGAAGAAAAATTTAAAACCCAGGCAATCAGGGAAAAGGACGGTAGGGGAAAGCACACAACTTCCCGCCGCGAGTTGATTATTTTAAGAAACGGAGCCATTATAATTGACAACCCCGGTATGCGCGAACTGGGATTAATTTCTATTGAATCCGGTATTACTGAAACCTTTAATGAATTTACCGAATTATCTTCCGAATGCCGGTTTAATGATTGTACTCATACCGTGGAAGAGGGATGTGCGATACTTGACGCATTGGAGAAAGGATTGGTATCAAAAGAGCGTTACCGGAACTATAGAAAAATGCAGAAGGAATCTCTTTTCAACGCAATGTCTTATATTGAAAAAAGGCAAAGAGATAAAAAATTCGGAAAATATATTCGTTCAGTATTGAAGCATAAAAGAGACAAGAGATAAAAGATAAGATTAGAACAATATATAACCTAAAAGCGGCTAAAAATTTAAGACAAGGATTGTTTCAGTCCCATCCGGTGTAATTTTAAATTTTATATCATCCATATAAACTTTCATAAGGTAGAGACCGCGGCCCGAATCTTTAAGCAGGTTTTCAGGCTTAGTCGGATCGGGTATAAGCGAAGGATCGAATCCTATTCCTTCGTCTTTTACAGTTATTTTCAGTATATGCCCTTCCGCAGAAACGTCAATTTTTACCTTTTTACCGGTATTCTTTTTATTCCCATGAATAATTGCATTTGTGGTTGCTTCCGTCACGGAAAGTATCAGGCCGGATATCTTTTCTTCCTTAATTCCGATTTCTCTGGCAAAATAATTAACAAACTCTTCTACGGTTAATAGATTGTTCGGATCGCTTTCAATTTCTAATGAAAACTTTTTATGCGGCAAATGAAGCTCTTTTTTTTAATCTAAAATTAAGAAATTTTCATTCAAAGCGCCTGTTTATAGAAAAAATTCACAATAATAAAAGCTTTAGAAATTCCAGTTCATTAATAAAGATAAATTAGCCTGCTCCTTTTTAAAGTCATTACTGGCATTAATGAATTCATACCAGCCGTAAATTTTTAAATATAGTTTCCGGTTCATTAAGACAAAAATGTCAATAACCGGACCAACGCTGTAATAATCGGAGTCTCTTATTTTTTCCTTACCTATATAATTAAAATTGTTCAGAGAAAAATATCTAATACCCAAAGAGAGAAACAAATCGTAATATTTAAATGTAATTTTCGGCTCAGCATAAATTTCCTGAAGGTAGCTGGCAGGCCTCGTTGAAAATGCGGTCCAATTAAAATCCCCATGCTCCGATAATTTAATATATCCGTAAAGCTGCAGAAAAAGTTTTTTCCTTATAATAATCCTTGTTGAATCCAAAGCAGTAAATTGTCTGAAAGAATAGCTTCGGGAAGTCGGATTTAAATCTTCAAAATCGTAAACCGTGTAATTCGCACTCACTTCAAAACTATTCATCGTACTGATATTTTTCCCCGAATAGTTTCCTCCTGCTTCAAGCCTGATAATCCTGTCTTTATTATTATTTGAACTTTTCTGAGAGAAAATATATACAATATGATTAAGTGTTCCTTCGGCATTTATGAATGCAAGAAAGTAAGGAGTAAATTGTCTTGAATATCTTAATCTGGCTATTGAGAGAAGCTCATCCCTGTCATCATAATTTTCTGAACTCTGTGTATCGTACTTCAATTTAGTTTGAAGAAGATTAAAAGATAGTTTATCTTTCCGTGAAAGCTCGAAGCCCCCGTTAAAAGAGAGTGCGGTTCTTACCGAATAATTGTCTTTATTGCTTTCAATCCTTGACCTCTCTTCAAAAAAATATTTC
>JBLNGL010000310.1:0-4395 GCA_050264735.1 Ignavibacteria bacterium
TCTTCAATATTATGCTGCAAAATCTGCTGGCTGAGTATTATATCAAAGGATTGAATAGTTTTTCCTGCTTCTTCCGCATTAAGCCTAGCTTTCGGCTTTATTGTTTCCAGGAGAAGCTCCAGCGATGTAGTAGTCAAATTGGCTAATCTCTCCGCAGAATCCTGCTGATACCATTCTTGCGTATCGCCTAGAAATCCCCTGATAGAAGCTTTATTTATAAATGAAACAATGAGCTGAAATATGAACAATATTACGAACAGCACCGTGAGATGTTTAAATTCGAAATGGTACTCTTTAAGTTTTTCGATTATTCTTTTTTTTACAGCCATGGTATAAATTTTTTATTTTATTAAAATACTATTTGAATTAATTTTTTCTTCGGCATTTGCCAGTGCTTTATTCACGCTTATTTCCTTTCTTATGGCAAGATTAAGATAATATGAAAGAATATCCGATATTGCCGTATATCTTTCCATAAAAGGTCTGTGAATTCCTCTTTGAAGAAGTGAATAATATAATTTTAATTCATCATGCTTATTTGTAAAGCTTGAGTCTTTATAAACATTGACATTAATCGGAAGCAGCCTTCCTTCCGAGTACAGGATTTTCTGTGCTTCTTCACTTATAAGAAAATTTAAAAATTTTAATGATTCGGGGATCTTTGATGAAAATTTTGATATCATTAAATTCCAGCCGCCGTAAACCGAAACGGGATTAGTGCCTTTGAAATGCGGAGTCGGAACGCTTTCGAGGTAATTAAAAACCTCATTGTTATTGAACGAGCTTCTGCTCTCCTTACTTAAAAATGCAGTCCATCCGCGGAGAAATACTCCATTGTTTTCTATATAATAATTGTAGCTTGGATTTTCTTTTAATTGCGTTACGGCTTTAGGAGACAATCCGTATTTATTTACAATATCCACCAGAAGCTGAAGACACTGACGTGCTTCCGGAGTATTTAATTGCAGTTTTCCGTTAAAAAGTATCGGCTTTCCCAGGTTGGCCATCATCTCGGCAAAAATACATATCAAGCCTTCGAAATCATCTGCCTGAAAGAGAAAAAAAGGATACTTGTTTCCTAGTTCATTCTTAAGCAGAACAAAATCTTCCCATGTTATGGAATCTTTTAATTTTTTTTGAATATCAGGGTATTTTGTAAGTTTTTGAAGAATATCCTTCCGGTAATACATTAAAGCAATATCGATATACAGAGGTACGGCCATAAAAGAATCTTTGTAGAAACATGATTCCTTTGCATACTCAAGAAGTTTTTCTTTTTGAGAGGGAGGAATAAACTTATCCAGGGCCACAGACCATTTTGCAAAACGGGGAACCCAAATCTGATCGACCGAAAAAATATCTATTCGCCCGCTTTTACTCCTTAAATATCTTGCAAGCAGTTCTTTCCGTTCGTTTGTACTGAATTTTGTAAACGGAAGATTTATAGCTTCTACCACTATCTGCCCTTTATATTTTTCATTAAACCTATCAATAACTTTCTGGTGAGCTGCGGAAATATGATCAACAAAATAAATTTTTCTTATAAAGCTGTTTTCGTTTTCTTTTACCTGAACGGGAGGAAATATGTATAGAATCAATATAAATGCTGTGATTACAATTGAACTAATAACGACATAAAAAAGTTTTTCAAAATTCATTGAATTTTATTTTTTTAAGTTGAAGACGATCTTCATCCCTCATTAGGATTTTTAAATCCAAAATATCACCGGCTAAATAATATTCCTTATCAATTTAATAAGCAAGATTATTAAAATAATAAATACTGTTTTTAAAAATTCCTTAATAAAAAACTAATTAAGATAGATTATAAAAATTCTGTTTGAATTTTCATAAAATAGCTACTGTATAAAGCAGAAGTCAAATGCGGGCATAATATTTGCAAAAATAAGACGTCAGGGCTGAATGATCCCAAAATTTATTTTTAATAATTACCTGAAGTTACACAGAAGTACTTTTATTAACCCAGCCATAAACGGCGGGGTTACTGAAAAACAAGTTTGTGTAACTTCAGCAATTAATTCACAAATCTTTATATGAGCAAATATTTTATTCTTATATTATTATTTACTATACAAACAGCCGCTCAGCAGGGTTTTGTGTCTGCAAACGGAAAACAAATTATTTCGCCGGATGGAAAACCGCTGCTGTTGCGAGGTATTAATTTAGGCAACTGGCTCGTCCCCGAAGGTTATATGTTTAAATTCGAAAATACCTCATCTCCAAGATTGATTAATAATTTATTTTTAGAATTGCTAGGTCCGGAAGAAACTAATAATTTCTGGAAAATTTACAGGGATAATTACATTTCAAAAGATGATATAAGTTTTATTAAAAAATTGGGCTTCAATTCCGTACGTATCCCTTTTAATTTCAGATTATTTGTTCAGGAAGATACTGGAATTTTTACGGGACCGGGATTTGAGCTCCTCGATAGGGTAATAGGCTGGTGTAAAGAAGAAAATATTTTTGTAATTCTTGATATGCATTGTGCTCCTTGCGGACAGACGGGAGACAATATTGACGACAGCTGGGGTTATCCATTCCTGTTTGAAAGCGATGACTGCAAAAGATTGACTGTTAACCTATGGGGGAAATTAGCAGAGCGCTATAAGGATGAAAGTATATTAGCCGGGTATGATCTTCTAAATGAACCAATTGCACATTATTTTGATTCGGTTAAGCTAAATCCCAATTTAGAACCGCTTTATAAAGATATTACAAAGGGAATCAGGAAATCCGATGTAAATCATCTGATATTTCTAGGCGGAGCACAATGGAACAGCAATTTTAATATTTTTGGCCCGCCTTTCGATTCAAAATTAGTCTATACATTTCATAAATACTGGACTGAGCCGGATCAATCGGTTATACAAGAATACATTGATTTCAGAGATAAATATAATGTTCCGGTTTGGCTGGGTGAATCCGGTGAAAATAAAAATGAGTGGATAGCTGAATTCAGAAATACTTTGGAAAAAAATGAAATCGGCTGGTGCTTTTGGCCGTATAAAAAACTGGATGCTTCAAACTGTATCGCTTCCATTAATCTGACTGAAGATTATAAAATAATTATAGATTATGCAAATTCCGATAGAAGTTCTTACGAGAAAATCAGGGAAGCAAAACCCGATATCGATAAAGTAAAAAAAGCTTTGTCGGATTACCTCGAAAACTGCAAATTTAAGAACTGTAAAATTAATAAAGATTATTTGAAAGCCTTAGGTTTAAAAGATTGATGTTTTCAATTCTAAGGTTATTCCGGCTGTTAGTCAAAGCATTAATTTAGAGGAATATAAAATGAAGAATACATTGTTGATACTAATCGTTTTTTTTATTTCGGTATTGTTAACTGGAGGAAAAAATGAACAGCTTCCTTATAAAGATTCTTCTCTTACAACTGACGAAAGAGTGGAAGATCTTTTAGGTAGAATGACGCTTGAGGAAAAGATAAGCATGCTCGGCGGGACAGGTTTCGAAACAAGGGAAATCAAAAGGCTCGGAATTCCTCCGATGAACATGACGGACGGACCGGTCGGTGTCAGGTGGAACGGTGCTTCTAGTTCTTTTCCATCAGGAATTTCAATGGCTGCCACATGGGATACAGCTCTTATAGAAAAATATGGAATCGCATTAGCAGAAGAGACTAAAGCAAAAGGAAGGCATGTAATTCTCGGTCCGTGTGTAAACATTGCCCGCATTCCGCAGGGCGGAAGAAATTTTGAAAGCTTCGGTGAAGATCCTTACTTAACCTCCCGAATGGCTGTTAATTATATTAAAGGAGTGCAAAAAGAAAATGTCGCAGCAACCATTAAGCATTTTGCATGCAATAATCAGGAATTCCAGAGAGATTTCGTAGATGTAAGAATCGATGAGAGAGCTTTGAATGAAATTTACCTTCCTTCATTTAAAGCTGCTGTTCAGGAAGCAGGAGTGCTAGCTGTTATGTCGGCTTACAATAAACTGAACGGTTCATACTGCAGTGAAAACGAACATCTTTTGATTAAAAAGCTAAAAGAAGAATGGGGATTTAAAGGAATAGTTATGTCGGATTGGGGAGCCGTGCACAGCACCATGCCGACTATACTAAACGGGCTCGATCTTGAAATGCCGACAGGAATTTATTTAAATGATTCCACTATAAACTCAACAGTAAGCGAATCATTAATTGATGAGAAAGTCCGCAGAATCCTGAGAATAATGTTTACCATCGGTCTGTTCGATCCCGCCGTACGGGAAAAAAAACCTGATACTACGGTTTTTACAAGCGCAGAACATAAGGCGCTCGCATATGAAATTGCTAAAGAAAGCATTGTATTGCTGAAGAATGAAAAAAATATTCTTCCGATTAACACCGATGAAATTAAAAGCATTGCT
>JBLNGL010000311.1:0-3767 GCA_050264735.1 Ignavibacteria bacterium
TCCCTATATCAGGATTTATTATATATTTCACTCCACCGGCATCTACCCATTGTTCGAAATTATAGCCGTAATTTAGAATTCTTAATAAAATTTCCAGCACAATTAAAAAAATAATTGGAAAGGAGACCAGCACTGCATAAAACCATTTGGGAGATTTTTTTTTGGAAGGATGTTTTTCAGAAAAAGCATTAATAATATTTTTTATTTCATCTTGGGGGAGATTGTATTTTTTGGAAAGCTGATTTATGGAAAGCTGATCTTTATCAGCTAAGATTTGCTTCTTTTTATCCTTGGGTATTTTCAAAATACGTTTCTAAAAATTGACACTAATAGAAAATTTTTATTCGAAAAAAATAAATGAATTAATAGAAAGACAAAAAAAATTATAAGAGAAAACAAACAAATGTATTACAGTGAAAATAAGTAACAATAAAAAGATGTTTTGACCCAATCCCTCGCGGGGCTGCCCAAAATTAGCACAGATTAATAATCTGTGCTACGATGTTTGAATATTTGAATTAAAAATAAATGAAATGTAATAATTATATTTAAATATTTTATTTTTTGAACAGCCTCGATACCGCGCAATACCCCTTACTCCGGAGATATAATTTTTGCTAAAACCTCTTCATTGATTACCGGATGATATTTGCTTCTTAATTCCTTTTCTATTCCCTTTTCTATTTTCTTCCTGTGATAATTCTTAAAATCTTCGGTTATTGTATTTTTCACATCTTCAAACGTTAACTGCTTCTCAGGGCGGATATGATAACATTTTATTACAGCATATTTGACCTGACTGTTTTCATCCTTAAATTCTACCGGGCCTGATACTTCGGATTCTTTCATTTCAAATCCAATTTTACCGAAAGTCGGTTTTTCATCATTAAGGTATGATTTGATCTCACCGTTGCGCTCTTTTATATAAGTTTTAACTAAATAGCTGCCGGTTACTTTTTCAAAAGGAGTTCCGCTGTTTATCTTAGCCCTTGTTTTTTCAGCATCCCCCTCGGCAGGAAAGACCATGACAAATAAATTTCTTTTCTCCAGCAGGTAGTATAACGTATCTTCATTATTTTTAAAGAATTGATGCAGTGCTTCGTCAGTCGCTTCAGGAATTTTTGCTTCAACTTCCGCCTGATTGTACAGGTAAACTATCTGGTATTTTAGAGAGGGGTTAGTCGTATAAGCATTAAATATATTTTTTTTGAGATCGAGCGAATTTGCTTTTTTAACTATTAAGTCGGTACGCAGTGCTTCCAAAATATACTTTTTTATATCGTCTTCTCTTAAGCTGTCGGTATCACCCATTAATAAAACGTGGTCTAACAACCTGAGCAATTCTTTATAATCAAGTGAACTGTTATTATAAGTTAATATAATTTTATTTTCTCCCTTATCTAAGACATTTTTAAAAGTTTTTTTATATTCACCCTCCTTATAAAAATCCGGAATAATAGACCATTGAACAATCTCTTCTAATGCATTTGTATTCCATTTTAAAGAATTTTCATCTATTAATTCTTTTTTATCTTTCTCGTATTCCTCAAAGCTTATATTTAAATATACGTTTCTAAGATCGGAAATAATTTTACTCTTTATTGAATCAAACGGTTCAACATGAATTTTATTTATATCTATAATCTTCACAATTATAAATGCATTATCTGAATTTAATACACGGACATCATCTTTATTTAAACGAAAAATAATTCCCCCAACCGGATCCAAAATACTTTGTCTCCAGTTAACCGGGGGCATATAACCATTATTTACTAAAGAAATTTTATTTTGTGAATATTCTTTAACTAATGAACTAAAATCTTTACCATTATTAATTTCCGATTTAATTGCCGATGCTTTTTCTTTGAGGGAATCGAGCTGCTCTTGTGAAGCATTTTGAGGTTTGCTTAATTCTATTAATTGATAAACAACCTCCTTATCCATAATCCCGTATATTTTTTTAGCGTACTCTTCATTTACATATTTAGCCACATATTGAGTTTCAAAATATTCCGAAACCAATTCTTCATTAATAATGCGGCTGATGCTCTGAATTAATTTTTCGTTCTTGTCCAATCCTTTTTCAAAAAAATCGATCCGTTTCAATTGATTGGTAATCATGTCGTTTAACGCATGGTTATAAACATCGGCTCTGTCTTTAAATTTTTTATAATATAACCAGTCTTTAACGTATTTATTTAATTCTTTAATTGTAACCCCGTGGTCGGCATCATACCTGGCTACAATATTGCTATCCGGAAAATTATCGGCTCCGCATCCGTCATTCATAAACAGAAATAACGATGAAAGAATTAAAACCGGATATCTATACAACTTCATTAATTTTCTCCTGTTCCTTCTTTATTAAATTTAGATAATTTCAGCTGCATGGGATTTCACATAAATCAAATTTAAGCTTTCATATTTAAAGCATACAAGGGGTTAATTAAGACCTGCATAACTATTCCCATATAAACAAAACCCCGGCAAAATGCTTACCGGGGTTAGTAAAGAACAAAGAACGATACCAGATTATTTCATCAGAACCATTTTCTTTGTTTGACTAAAATTATCTGTCTTCAAAGTATAGAAGTAAACACCGCTTGAAAGAGATGATGCATCAAATTCTACCTGGTATGACTGTGCAGTCTTATATCCATCCAGCAGAATAGCAACTTCCTTTCCTAAAGCATCGTATACTTTAAGAGTAACAGTTCCGGATTTAGGAAGGCTGAAATTAATTGTGGTGGTGGGGTTGAATGGATTCGGATAATTTTGTGAAAGATTGAACTGAGTAACCACACCGCCTAATTCCCGTACAGAAAGAACAGTATGACCATTATTTAAACCATCTAATAATGCAGCAAAATATGTAGCTTTATTTGTATTAAAATCAGCTTTAGCATCCGGGAACCAGTTTAGATCACCGATAGGCAAACCATCTGTACCGCCTCCCATCAAATCTTCATCAGTGTAAGATAGATCTACAGGAATTGGCCAGTCTGAATAAACGAAGTCAGTACCCATGTTTGTATTTATCACCCTCCAGAAGGGCATTGTAACCGCACTTGTTGTATCAACTGTTGCAAGAGAATATTCTTTTAAAGCATCTACCTGATCAGTAAAAAGATTCTGGGTATTAACAAAGCTGGGTAATTTTTCATACCAATTGCCTTGGGTTAAATATGGATATGTCGTATTATCATTAAATAAACCCTCAGTTCTGCTATTCATTTTCATAGCTCGGTTCTGCCAAGTAGTATATCCACTAATAGCATTATTATTGGCTTCAACACTTAAATCGGCTACTCTTGGATCCCAGTAAGCAAGATTAGCTTCAACCAGCCATTTTCTGTCCACCTGTTCCATAGTTCCAGGTAATACAGCAACATCAATCAAACCTTGCGGCAATCTATCAATAGCCTCTTCGGGCCGATCTTCAGTATTATCTCTAAAAGGTTGTATATTGCTATTTATAAATATATTATTTGTTACTATCTCATTACTCTGGACTCCCTGAGTTTCTAAAACAACGTTTGCACAATTGATAAACGTGTTATGATTAATATAAATGAATTTAACAGGGTAGTTTCTGAATTTGTAAATATAACCCTGAGCCATTACATGGGTGTTATTTTCTACATACATAGTATCGGTATTATTATCAACATTATCATATACACCGCCGTTACGTCTGCAGGTATTCCCGCTCATATTTACAAAATAGTTATCTTTGAAAAAGAAGCTGTTTCCCTCATTTGCAT
>JBLNGL010000312.1:0-4213 GCA_050264735.1 Ignavibacteria bacterium
TAAATGTCGACTTTGTTTATGCTCTTTCTCTCCGCTTAACTGCCGACCAGACGCTTGCTGAAGCATTTACAAAAAAAATATTTGTGGAAGCATGGAAGAATTTATCCCTAATAAGGGAAGATGTTACTTTCGCTTCATGGCTAACAGGGTTTACAGTTTTTTATTTTCTTTCCGAATGGCACGCCAACAGGATTCACGGCAAAACTGATAAGGATTCAATAAGTTGGCTTTTTGATTATAAGCTGGATGTATTAATTGCCAGTCTCCCCGTGGAAGAAAGGGTAGCGGTTATTCTGCACGATATGAAAAGATATTCGATGGAAGAGACTGCAGATCTTTTGGGAATCGGACTTGAAAACACAAAAACATTTTTGATCAATGCCCGCCGCAAATTAATTTTATCAATTTGAAATGAAGCACGATCAAGCTAAAAAATTACTAGATGAATATGCGGACGGCCGCCTTCCTGCGGATATTACCGCTGAAGTTAAAAAACACTTGGATGAATGCAGAGAATGCAGCGATATGGCCGGACAAATTCAGGACCTGCTGAAGAAAATAAAAATGCTCCCGGAAAAAATACCTCCTCCTCATGATTTGTGGAAAGATGTATTTCACCAGATTCATGATTTAAAAGTAGTACAGATTAAAAAAGAGGAGGTTGAAAACCCTGTTGAAGAGGAGGTTTTTGATGAGGAAGAAGAAAGGATTAAGGAAGAAGCAAGGAAGGAAATAGTAAAGAAAAAGGAACAAAAGGAAAAGGAAGAAAAGAAAAAGGAGAAAGAAAGCAAAGGAATAAGGCTGTACAGTTTTGAAGAGGTTTTTAAAAAGAATAGGCTTATTATAACTATAGCCGGATCAATTATTTTAGTTGTCATTGCCGTAATCTTAATTGCTAACTTAGGAAGTAATGTGCCGTGGCAGCTCAACGGCGTACAAGGACAGTTTAAGGTAAATGGTAAATTATTGGCAGGCGGTGAACTGAATAACGATGATATTCTTGAAACTTTCAGTAATTCTGCCGTCATTATGATCCCTGAAATGGGGCAGGTTAGTTTAAATCCATGGGGCAAAATTCAGAAAAAAGGCAGTTATAATTTACTGCTTTCAAAAGGTGATCTAACTGCTGAAAATAAGAATGCCGAAGAATCTTTTACTTCCCAGGTGTTTAATTCGGAAATAAAATGTGCAGGAGCCGGTGTTGCTTATAAACTTAAAATTAATAATGATAATACAGCCGATTTAACTGTTTCTGATGGTAGAGCAATTGTAACGGGTAATAAATTAGAATCGGTTGTTACTCCGGGGTTTATTTGCAGGATAAGAGAAAAGGGACCCGAAATCCCATTGAGTTTAAATTCTTCGGAGGATACTAAAAAAGCTTTTGAACTATTGAGCTATTATAACGATCAGGATGCATTGAATAAAGTTCTGAATCAGTCCGGTTTAGCGGACGAAATTTCTCTCTGGCATCTGCTTAAAAGAATTACCGGGGATAATAGAGGAGCGGTATTCAATAAATTGTACAGTCTTTATTCACCTCCAAAAGGAGTCGACCAGGAAAGTATCCTCAGATTAAAAGAAGAAGCTTTAAATAAATGGTTCAACCAGATTCTTACTTCTATGTGAACTTTCAACAGTCACGGTATTAAAAAAATTATTTTTTCCGCGGCCTGTAAATATGCGTGCTCTGTCCGAAAAAAACTTCAGCTGACTCCATAATTGTTTCAGATAAAGTCGGATGGGGATGAATTGTAAGTTTTAAATCAGTAAGGTTTGAACCCATTTCAATTGCCAGCACACCTTCCGCAATTAATTCTCCTGCGCCGGGTCCGCAAATGCCTACTCCTAAAATTCTTTGAGAATCGGGATCAACAATTAATTTTGTTACTCCATCGCTTCTTCCGATTGTAGTTGCCCGTCCGGAAGCAGCCCAGGGAAATCTTACTGCCTCATACTTTATATTTTTTTCTTTAGCCTGGATTTCAGTTAAGCCTGCCCAGGCAATTTCCGGATCCGTAAAAACGACTGCCGGGATTGCTTTCGGCTCAAATGCCACTTTATGTCCTGCAATTGCCTCGACTGCAGTTCTTCCTTCATGCGATGCTTTATGTGCAAGCATCGGTTCCCCTACAATATCTCCGATAGCATAAATATTCGGATCATCAGTACGCATTTGTTCATTCACTTCGATCCATCCTCTCGCATTAATTTTCACTTTAGAATTTTCTAAACCGAGACCGCTCGTGTCCGGTTTTCTTCCCACCGAGATTAATACGTAATCGTATTCCTGCTCTTCAATTCTCCCTTCTTTGTTCTGTATTTTAACTTTAATTCCTACTTTGCTTTCTTTCATTTCAACAACTTTGTATTCAAGCATTATCTTGTCAAAATTTTTCTCCAATCTTTTTGCAAGATAGTTTACGAGATCCCTGTCGGCACCCGGAAGAAGTCCCGGCATCATTTCAACCACAGAGACTTTAGTTCCCAAGGCCTGGTAAACAGAACCCAGTTCCAATCCGATATAACCTCCACCGATCACAAGTAAAGATTTAGGTATAGCCGGAAGGTCGAGCGCGGAAGTTGAATTAAGTACTCTTTTACTGCTTAAGTTTAATGAAGGAATTGAGGAGATAACAGAACCGGTTGCAATAATTATTTTTTCGAATTTTTGTTCTTTCCTATTTCCGTTTGTTTCAATTCTAATAGTTGACGAATCAATAAAAGAGGCATTGCCCTGAATGTAATTAACCTTTCTCGCTTTAGCCAGCTGACCCAATCCGCTTACCTGCTTATCGACAACTTTATTCTTCCATTCTCTCAGTTTATCTAGATTAATTTTAGGAGATGCAAATTCCACTCCCCATTCGGCGGCTTCTTTTGATTCGCTTATAAGTTTTGCTATATGAAGCAGCGCTTTTGAAGGTATGCACCCGCGGTATAGGCATACGCCTCCTGGATTTTTTTCCCGGTCGATCAATGTAACTTCCATTCCAAGGTCTGCTGCAAGGAAAGCTGCAGCATAGCCGCCGGGTCCACCGCCGATAACCGTTAATTTAATGCTCAAAATGTCTCCTTATTTCTTATTCTTAATCTACCACTCTCAGGAGTAAGAGAAAGAGAAAGATTAAGAGAAAGAATGGAAAAGAAAAATCTATTCAATGAATTTATAATTTTCATTTTCTTCATAAACTCGATCCGAGTTGCTCTTAATTAAGCCAACAATCATTGATACAATCTTCCTCTGATTTAATTCTTCTTCATATATCTTTTTCTCGCGGAATAAAATAACCAAGCATCCGGCACATTCAAATGCTGAAATATCAAAATATCTGCATCTGTCTCTGGGTGAAAATTTGCCATTACCTTCAGCTAAATTTAAAACAATTGAATTAGGAGCTCTTTCTAATTGTCTTTTACATCCATACTAAAATGGATTCTTGATTTTATTGGCATAGTCCATTCAACGAAATCTAGAGAAGTTTGATAAACTTTTAATTTTTCATGATCGAAATAAATCATTTTTAGATTTCCTTCTTTCTCTTAATCTTTGTTATCCTTCCACCAGCAGCTTCATCGGCTGCTCGAGCGCTTCGCAGATCCACCTGAGAAATCTGGCAGCATTTGCACCGTCGATAATCCGGTGGTCATAGGAAAGAGAAAGCGGAAGCATCAGCCGGGGTTCGAGCCTTCCCTTCTCCTCTTCGCCTTCTCCGGAAACAAAAACAGGTTCATAGCTGCCCCTTGAGATACCAAGGATCGATACTTCCGGTGCATTAACTATAGGAGTGAATGAAGTTCCACCGATTCCGCCAAGATTTGTAATAGTAAAACATCCGCCTTGGAGTTCATCAAGTGAAATTTTTCTATTCCGGGCTCTCTCCGCCATAGAGGCAAGCTCAACTGATATTTCAATTAAATTTTTCTTATCAGCATCTTTTATTACAGGAACAATTAATCCATGTTCCGTATCTACGGCAACACCGATATTAAAATATTTTTTGTATATGATTTCCTTTTTCTCCATGTCGATGCTGCTGTTGAATTGCGGAAATACTTTTAGTGCTCCCGTTGCTACTTTGATCATAATTGCCGTAATCGTAAGCTTTCCGCCTGCTTTTTCAACTTTAGGATTGAATTCTTTTCTAATTCTTTCGAGCTCTGTTATATCGGCTTTATCATGCTGGGTAACATGAGGTATTGAGACCCAGGC
>JBLNGL010000313.1:0-2981 GCA_050264735.1 Ignavibacteria bacterium
GTTAATGACGGGCTTCAAGGCTTGAAATACAGCGGCGCCTGCATTCAGGCACAAAACGGTGAAATGTTCTTCGGGGGGACAAACGGTTTTAACTGCTTCTTTCCGGATAGTATTCAAAATCAGAAAGGTATCCCGGAAATAATTATTACATCTCTGCATGTTTCCAACAAAGAAATACCATTGAGCCGTAATTATATTTCTTTGCTCCCGTCTGAAAATTCTTTTTCAATTTATTTTACATCAACCGATTACACCGACCCTCTGAAAAACGAATACTTGTTTATGCTGGATGGTTATGATAATGAGTGGAAATTCGCATCGGGTAACATTCACAGTGCGGAGTATAAAGACCTCCCTCCAGGAAAATATATTTTCCAAGTGAAAGGAACCGGCAATTCACGGAGCTATCCGAATAAAATTACAATGCTGCAGATAAATATTCCGGTGGTATTCTGGAAATCCTGGTGGTTTATTTCAATTTCAGTTTTAGTTCTCGCCGGTATTATATTTTATTTTATTTTTTACAGGATCCGTCAATATCTGATAATTGAAAGATTGAAGACCAAATTGTCCGCCAATCTTCACGACAGTGTCGGGTCCGGTCTCACTGAGATTTCTTTGCTGTGTGAGATTGTTCAAAGAGATTACAAAAATGAGCTTAAAGAGAGTAATCCGAGCCTTGCTATAATTGCTCAGAAATCCAGGGAGCTGATTGACAACATGAGCGATATCGTCTGGCTGGTTAATCCTAAACCAAATACATTATACGATTTAATTCTGAGATTAAAAGATATTTACTCCCCTATTTTAAGTTCACTTGGGATAAATTTTAAGGTAGATATTTCCGATTCTATTAAAGATTTAAATCTGGATCTTGAAAAGAGACAAAATATCTATTTAATATTTAAAGAAGCACTCAACAACTGCATAAAATACAGCAAAGCAAAAAATATTTTACTGAATCTTGCAACTGCAGATCACACATATAAAATTATTTTAAAGGACGACGGCTGCGGATTTGATATAAATTCCGCAAGAGGTAACGGTTTAGTTAACATGAAAAGGCGGGCAGAAAATATCCGGGCGAATTTATTAATTCATACTTCTCAAGGAAAAGGGACAATGATTATTTTAACAATGATGATTAAATTTATTTGAATAGCCACGTCCCTTAGGACGTGGATTAGATTCTCCAATTTTTGGGTTTTAACCCAATTGATAAAGCAATTAAAAGTAGTTCATAATAAATAAATAGAATAAATGATCTCTGTAATCATTGTAGAAGACAACAAAATCATAAGGGAAAGCATTGCATCTTTAATAAACGGGACAGAAGGATTTTCCTGCATCGCTTCGTATGAAGACTGCGAATCCTTATTTGCCGGTGAAAAATTAAAAAGCGCAGACATTGTTTTGATGGACATTGCTTTGCCCGGGATGAACGGAATAGAGGGGGTAAAAAAAATTAAGGAGAAATATCCCCAGTTGAACACAATAATGCTTACAGTATATGAAGATAATCAGCGGATTTTTGATGCTTTATGCGCCGGAGCATCCGGATATCTGGTAAAAAAAACGCCTCCTGCCCAGCTGCTTCAATCGATTAAAGATGTTTATGAAGGCGGCTCATCTATGAATTCCCATATTGCCAGAAAGGTAATTTCACTTTTCCAGCAGAATACTGCAGATAAAAAAAATGATGAATCTATTCTGAGCAAAAGAGAAAGAGAAGTACTTATTAATTTGTCCAAAGGAAAAAGCTACCAGGAAGCTGCCGATGATCTGTATATCAGCATAGATACCGTGCGCCATCATATCAGGAACATTTACGCAAAACTTCATGTGCATTCGCAGTCGGAGGCTGTGGCAAAGGCTATAAGAAAGGGATTAATATAGTCTTATGTTTGAATTGAATTAAATTATATTTATTGGAACTTTTTAATTCTCTTTATTATCTAAATATCAAAAATTCGTATTTATATTATGATCAGTAAACTTTTTTCCAGCAGCAGGCTAAATTTCACAATTTCAATTTTTCTGCTCGGAGTTTTTAGTTTTACTTTATATTTATGCAGAGTGATATATACAGGTTCATTTGAATTTTTATTCCTCAACTGGAATTTATTTCTGGCATCCATTCCGTTTCTGATCAGCTCAATAATTATCTTGAATGAACTGCAGAGAAATAAAAAAATACTAACTCTTTTAATTCTCTGCTGGATTTTATTCTTCCCCAATTCTCCTTACATACTGACAGATTTATTTCACCTGAATATGAGCACTAAAGCTCCTATGTGGTTTGATTTGATTCTGATTTTATCTTATGCATGGACAGCGCTGCTTTGCGGGGCAGTTAGTTTAATGGATATTGAGAAAATTTTAAGCGGCTTTTTAGGTAAAAGAAAGACAACCTTTTTCATTATATTTTATCTTTTCTTAAGCGGATTCGGTATTTACATAGGAAGATACCTTAGATGGAATTCATGGAGCGTTATTAATAATCCTTCCGGATTGTTCGGCGACATTTTACATATTTTTACACACCCTTTTGATCATCCGAGAACATGGGGTTTAACAATTGTAGCAGGAACTTTACTAAATTTGTTATACTTCTCATTCAAGTATATTAAAATTCAAAGAGAATAATTTTATCTGTAATTTTTTCCGTTGGTATTTTATTCCTCCCTTCTTTTTGAAATGTGCAGAAGAGCATTTTGTACTTTCATAATTAATATAAATATTTTTTAATAAGATATAATTCATGTAAGTAAAATTTATCCGGGATCAAAAATGAAAACATTATTTTTTTTCCTGTTTTTTCTTTGTTCCATATTTTTTCCTCATAGTTTAAAAGCTGAGGACGGCTACAGGCTCTGGCTCCGTTATGATTTGATCCGGGAGCAGCAGACGCTTAGTGAATATAAAAATTTAATAACAGGATGGATTATTGAAGGAGATTCACCTACTATAGCCGCCGCAAA
>JBLNGL010000314.1:0-5774 GCA_050264735.1 Ignavibacteria bacterium
ATGCCGCATGTTATTCGATGGCTCTGGCAAATGATTTATCAAAAGCAGGATACAAAGTAAATTCAATAAAGACGGATGATAAAGTTCATCTGGAAAAGAAAGAAGCAGGCTTTACAGTTACTAAAATCGAAATAAATACTGTCGGAATGGTAGAGAAAATAGATGAAGCAGAATTCAAAAAACATGCTGAGGCAACCAAAACTAATTGCCCTGTTTCGAGAGCGTTGACAGGTGTTGAAATGGTTCTTACTGCAGTTCTGCAAAGATAATTTTTAATTCAGATTAAGACTCGATTACTAAATCTTTATACTTTTGATTCCTGTGAATAAAATTTTCTACGTAAGAACATGAGGGTATAACTGAAAACTTATTGCGGCGGGCATAATTTAAACCGTATTCAACAAGCTTTGCTCCTATGCCTTTTCCCCTGAGCGAAGGGGGCACATAGGTGTAGGGGAATTCAATAGTCTTTTCATCTATTTTTTCATACTCAAGGCGGGCTTCTTTTCCGTCTACTATGGAAAAGAATTTTCCTTTTTCTTCATCATGTTTTATTTCTATACTCATTCTAAAATCTCCTAAACCGGAGCAAAGTTAAAAGAATTCCGTTAAAAAATCTGTGATTATTTAATCAACAATTGAATCCCGCAGGCAAGCCTTATACAGGCTGAAGAGGGAAATGAAGTTTGATCTCTTCTATCCGGTCTTCATCAGGATGATAAGTTTTCTCTATAAAATCAACTTCATTATGATTATTTATCATAACAAGTGTTGAGCATCTTGTTCCAAAGCTCTCAGTTTTTACAAAAATTGATGAAAGGATCCTTTCAGCCTCCAGTCCAATCCCGGTATCCGGCAGATGCTTATCGTCAGCCGGTTTATTATCCAGCAGCAGGTTAAAAATGCTTTCCAAACGCAGCGGTTCAATATTAAGTATTTTCCTAAGCATATCTTTTCCTTTTTCCACCTTGGGCCATGGTGTATCCAGCAGACAATTGCTTAAACCATAAACGCCTTTTTCTAATTTTAAAGGCTGGCCGTTTCTGTTTGAGAAAAAATAAATTTCATTTAATAATCCGAAAACTAAATTAAAGCCGTTATATTCGGCAGCATTTCTTTTAAGCTCTTCCGAATATTCTAGGGGCGAACTTCTGCCGGTCAGAAAATTTTTAGCCAGTATTCCTCTGGATGGTGCATTTTCCTTCTTATCCAGATCTCTGAAATTAGTAACGGCGGCGAATTTCCCTTCCTTTGAAATGCCCAGCCAAGTGCCTCCATCCTTTAAATCCCTCCCTGCAGCGATATTCGGGTAATCATTCCAGAATCCAGCTTTTTCCGTGGGTCTGGCATACTCCTCATCCCGGTTGGCAGCAATAATAAGCTTGTATTTTGGATGAACTTTATTAGCAACTAGTAATAAACACATATTTTTAATATTTAATTAAAAAAAGTGAAATGTAAAAGTGAATTGAAAATTACACGTTAAAAAGGAAGTGAATTACATCTCCGTCTTCAACCGGATAATCCTTTCCGTGAATGTGAATTGCTCCGGCTGATCTGCATGCTGCATCCGAACCAAATTTAATAAAATCATCATATTTAATCACTTCCGCGCGAATGAATCCTTTTTCGAAATCGGTATGCACCTCTCCGGCTGCCTGCGGCGCCTTTGTCCCTTTCGGAATTATCCATTCATGTACTTCCTTTCCCCCTGTAGTTGTAAAAAAGCTTATTAAATTAAGCGCTTCAAAAGAAGATTTAATAATTTTCTGAAGTCCGCTTTCATTAATTCCTGATTCTGCTAAATATTCTGCCTGCTCATTTTCCGTAAGTGAAATCAATTCTTCCTCCATTTTTGCCGAAATTTTAACCATTGCTGCTTTTCTTGAATCTGCATATTTTTTTGCCTGACATACAAATTCACTTTCAGAAAGCAGTCCCTCTTCATCGACGTTGGCACAAAAAATTACTTTCTTCGAAGTCATAAGTTTCAATTCATTTAAAAGAGATTTACCTGTTTCTTTTTCCTTTTCCGGGAATAATATTACCGGGTTACCTTCATTTATAAAAACCAATATAGATTGAGCTTCGGTGAGAAGTTCTTTTGAAATTTTATCTCCCGCTTTAACCGCTTTCTGAAGTTTTTCAATCTTTTTTTCAAGAGTTTGAATATCAGAAAGCATTAACTCGGTTTCGACTGTTTCAATATCGCGAGCAGGATTTATATTTCCTTCGACATGTGCAATATCAGGATTTTCGAAACACCGGACAATATGGATTAGCACATTGCATTCTCTGATATTACTTAAGAATTGATTTCCCAGGCCTTCCCCTTTGCTGGCGCCTTTTACAAGGCCGGCAATATCGACAAAAGTTATTACCGCATTAACAATTTTCTGCGGATTTACCAGGTTTGCTAATTTTTTCAGCCGGTCGTCAGGAAGCAGTACTACCGCCTTATTCGGTTCAATTGTGCAGAAGGGATAATTCTCCGCAGCCGCATTCTGCGCTTTTGTTAATGCATTGAAGAGGGTAGACTTGCCTACATTCGGCAGTCCGATTATTCCTATGCTTAAAGCCATTTATTCTTTAAAGAATATTTCAAATATAATGGAAAGTATTATTCGGAAGGAAGAAAAAACTTACATTGCTGAATTTAATTCATTGAGTCCTTTCCGCCGGAAAGACCGGCAGTTCGACTATTTCTGTCCCTCTTAACAGCTTTATTTTTGCTTCAACTCCGACCTGCGCATCTGTAAGGAACTTGTGAAGATCATCAATCCCGGAAATCGGCTGTTCATTAAATCCTATTATTATATCTCCGGCATATAAACCTGCTTTGTATGCGGGGGTATTATTTTCAACGGAGGTAATCATTATTCCTTTTGAGGTTGGAAGATTGTAATAATAAACTATTCTTCTGTGAAGAGGAACATCTTGTCCGCCAACTCCTATATAGCTTCGCTTTATTCTGCCGTCTTTTATTAATTTTCCTGCAACGAATTTTGCAGTATTGATTCCCGTTGCAAAACAGATATTCTGTGCCGGGAGAATGGCTGCTGTATTTACACCAATAACCTCGCCCTTTGAATTTACGAGCGGTCCTCCCGAATTTCCCGGGTTTAATGCAGCATCAGTTTGAATTACGTTGTCAATAAGTCTTCCTGATTGCGCACGGAGCGATCTTCCCAATGCACTTACAACTCCAGAAGTTACCGATGCCTGGAATCCGTAAGGATTGCCGATTGCAACAACAAGCTGTCCGACTTTTATTTTTCCCGAATCTCCGAATGTAACTTCTTTGATATTGGAAGAATCAATTCTTATAACCGCAAGATCAGTATCCGGATCGTCTCCTATTAAATCTGCCCTAACTTTTCTTCCGTCGTTTAGGATTACTTCAATTTTGGCGGCATTATGCACAACATGACTGTTAGTCAGTATAAATCCGTCGGGAGTAAAAATAAAACCAGATCCGCTGCCGCCTCTCTGCGGATCTCTTCCGTTTCTACCCTGCCTGGAGTTTAGAAATAAATTTATGTTTACGACAGAAGGGCTTACTTTCCGCGCAGCCCCTACTACTGCTTTCGAATATGCATCTAAAAGCTCTTCGTCTGCATCAACCGCTTCCTGGGTCGAAGCCTCGATAATTTCTCCGTCACCCGCAAGTAAAGCAATTCTTTCATCAAGCAAATCATTTCCGTTTTTCATAAAATCTTTCTTTAAGTTTTTTCTAAGATAAAAAAATTAAAAATGAATTTTAAGTGAAGCAGTTTGGTATGATATTAAAATCACAGAAAGAGCTTAGTGAGATTAATGCATTTGAGAAAGTTCAAGTTCAGGTTCAAGATCAAAATAAAAAATAGTTCATTCCAATTCTTGAATTTAAACTTGATCTTGAACTTTAATTTAAATCCCGCCTTTCAGATCTGTGTAAATCCATTAGATCTGCGTCATCTGCGTTCTATTGCTTTTACTTAATTCCTATTCGGCAGAAATGAATAATTCTTTGCGTAAAACAGCATCTGTTCCGCAAAATCTTCCGGGTACTCGATCTTTACATCTGTAATTTTCCCGTTTTCATAAACCGGCTTCAGAACCGGATTGATAAATCCTTTATACGGCGCAACATTCAGCTTCTTATACCTCTCAATCACTTCCTTCTGCAAATCTTTGTCTACTATTACCCCATACTTTTCTACTATCATTTTTGCTGACTCATAATCCCCCTCCGATGTAATTCTTTGCATTTCTTTTAGCAGCTGCCCAAACAGGGTTCTAAGCTTTTGGTAATCAGTAATCACGACATAAGTTTTTCCGTCCTTCTTCTTCATCTCAATTACACCTGTCCCGCTCCCTGTATTCCCTTTTTCATAACACCATTTGGCAATCAACTGACGGTTCCGCATATGTGCTTGTTCAATATTTTCTCCCGGTTTTACACGTGCGAGCTGCTGGAGCAGGCCGTTACGGATATATCTGTTGTATTCCGTTTTAAATGCTTCATCATTCGGTATTACTCCGATGTCGATCAGCTTCTTGTCCGCAATGTAATATAAAGCAACAAGATCGGCACGCGCTTCTTCGATCGTGGATGCATAGTTCTTTAATGACTGCTTCGGAGTACCCACTCCCAGATTTATCTGTCCTGATGCATGCCCTATCACTTCATGCAGATCGGTATGCAGATTGTCTGTAAGCGTTCCGTATTTTTTAATCAGCTCGAATTCTTTATCTGTGTAAGAAAATTCCTTTTGCAGCTCTCCCGATGCGGCTTTATCGTACGATTCATTAATATTTCCTAGGCTTACCGACTTTGATCCATACTCCTTTCTAATCCAGGTTGAATTCGGCAGATTTATCCCGATCGGCGTTGAAGGGGATGATTCTCCAGATTCAACCACTACGGTAATTACTTTTGCCGATATTCCTACTACATTTTTCTTTTTGAACTTATCGTCAATCGGTGAATTATCCTCAAACCACTGCGCCTGTTTGCTTATAGCGTCTATTCTTTTTGTAGCTTCCAGGTCCTTGATCGATACGATCGATTCGAACGATCCTTTATAACCTAAAGGATCATTATAGACTTCAATGAACCCGTTTACTACATCGACTCTCGACAATGTATCCTGCACCCACATTTTATTATATTCATCCCATGTTTTAAGATCGCCGGTTTTGTAGTATGCAATTAATTTCTGCAGTATGGCTTTCTGTACATTGTTTTCAGAGACTTTAACCGCTTTTTCCAGCCAGCTTACAATTTTTTCTATGGCAGGAGAATACATTCCTCCAACCTTCCATGTTTTCTCTGCAGGTTTTCCGTTTTCTTTTACAACTTTCGAGTTCAGGCCGTACCAAACCGGTCTCGGATCATCTTTGTCCTGTATTTTGTTGTAAAAAGCTTCTACCTCTTTTTGTGTAACTCCCTCGTAAAAATTTACAGCGGAACTTTTTACAAGATCATTTTTTGAATCTTGGCTTACTTTCATTGTTGCGATATTCGGATCAAAAATGATTGGGGTCATTCTTTTCAGAAATGATTCGGCATTTTCTCCCTCTGCTAAAGGCAGCATCTTTGCGTCCGATCCTTTTACAAGCTCAGCAAAGTATTCTTCCGGAAAATCGGGCTGAAATTTTTTATTGGAGTAGTGATGATGAATCCCGTTTGAGAACCAGACTCGTTTTGCATAGATCATAAATTTTTTAAACTCATCGCTCTTCCTATCGCCCCCGTAGCTGTCAGCAACTGCCTCTAAAGTTTTTCTTAT
>JBLNGL010000315.1:0-7586 GCA_050264735.1 Ignavibacteria bacterium
ATTTCCGCAGCGGAGGGGAAATTAATTAAAGAAATTAAAATGGAATCAGGTTCGGAAAAAAGCTGTACAGAGCCGGTGGAATGGAATAATAATATTTTATCCGGCAGCAGCAGCGGTAAAATTTATTTAATTGATTCGCAATTCAAATGGAAAACAATAATTTCTTTGGATGAATCGATTATTTCAGTAAACAGCATAAGAGCGAATATTTTTACCGCATTGAGCAGCAGCGGCAGGATTATTGTTTTTAAAATTTATTAAAATCAGGTATGCGTAAATATAAAGGAATTATCTTCGATATAGACGGTACTTTAACTTCAACTAATGAATTGATTTTTGCTTCGTTCAATTATGTAGCAAGAAAATACCTCAACAGGATATTCTCGGATGAGGAAATCAGAAGCCTTTTTGGTCCTACGGAAGATGTTATACTAAAGCAGTGGTGCGGAGAGAATTATGAAAAAGCCAGAAAAGATTACTACGATTTTTATACTGAGAATCACCATATGGCTGATCTTTATCCGGGGATAAAAGAAATCTTAAAGGATTTAAAATCAAGAAAGATATTTCTTTCCGTTTATACCGGGAAAGGGAAAAATGCTGCAGCTATAACTTTAAAGAAGCTGGGAATTTATAATTATTTTGATCTGATAATAACGGGTGATGATGTTAAAGAGCATAAACCTTCGCCGGAAGGTATTCATATTTTTCTTGAGAAATTTAAATTAAAGAAAGAAGAAGCCTTGATGATAGGAGATGCCACAGCAGATATCAAAGCAGCCAGAAAAGCAGGCATCAAAATAGCTTCGGTAGTATGGGATAGTTATGCAAAAAAAGAAATAATGAACCTTGGAAGCGATTACGTTTTTAATACGGTAGAGGAATTGAAAGAACATCTGCTAAATATTTAATTTTCAGGAGGCACTCTTAAATTAGATGCATGTTGAAGCCCTTCAGCAACTTCCGGAATAATTCCCATTTTTACATAAATAGGCCGGACTAAACCTTTAAGCAGAGGAAGCTGTTTCGCAAATAACGCACCACCTGTTATACAGCACAGCCCGCCGATAATTAAGGTGTTTGGTGCCCCGATTTTGCTTGCTAGAAATCCTGCTATCAAGCTGCCGAAAGGAGCCATACCTGTGAATGCAGTTGTGTAGAAGCTCATTACTCGTCCCCGCATTTTATCTTCAACTATAGTCTGCAGAATAGTATTGCTGGAAGACATCTGAACCATCATCGACATTCCGGTAATTACCAGCATTGCCATTGATAAAATAAAATTTCTAGAAAGTGAAAACAATATTAAACCTAGTCCAAAACTTGATGCAGCAATGGCAATAATCTTTCCAAGTCCTAATACAGAATTCCTGGAAGCAAGATAAAATGCACCGCATAATGCCCCAATTCCTATAGCCCCCAATAAAAAACCTAAAGTATGCGGACCGCCGTGCAGAATTTCCTTTGCAAAAACAGGCATTAATATGGTATAAGGCATTCCGACAATGCTGATTAATGCAATTAATAAAAGGATTGTGCGGATCGGAATAAAGCCGAATGTATATTTAATTCCTTCCTTTAATCCCTGCATCATGTCCGGGTGTTTTACTTCAAGATTATAAGGTTTTATTTTCATTACCAGAAGTGCAACAATAACTGCAATGAAGCTGAGAGCATTTATTAAAAAGCATATACCTTCTCCGGCAGCGGAAATCAGTATTCCAGCAATCGAAGGACCTGCTAATCTTGCAGAGTTGAATATTGAAGAGTTTAATGCAATTGCATTTCCAAGATCTTCCCGCTTTTCTACAATCTCTACTATAAATGATTGTCTTGCGGGCAAATCAAAAGCATTAACGATGCCTGAAAAAACATTTACAAGAATTATCTGCCATACTTCAATAACATTTGAAAGGACAAGAAAAGTTAAAAGGAAAGCCTGCAGCATTAAAAGTGTCTGCGTAGCAATTATTATCCGGTGTTTATTCATTCTGTCAATTAAAACTCCGGCAATGGGAGAAAGAATTAAAATAGGAATCTGGCCGGAAAAACTAACCAGCCCCAGAACGAATGCAGAACCGGATATTTTGTAAACAAGCCAGCTTAAAGCAACCTGCTGCATCCATGACCCGGTTAAAGATACAACCTGCCCGCCGAAGAACAGCCTGTAATTTTTATGTTTCAAAGATCTGAGCAGTATTTTATAGTTAACCTGATTTTTCATTTAGATCTAAAAGAAATAATAGAAAATATTAAGGATGGTAAGAAAATAAAAACTCTTGCAGCAAAAAAGTCACCGGGCTGCAGGGAAAAATAGAAATGACAGATTTCAAAAATCTGTCATTTCTACAAATCATTGTTCTTCTGCCAGGTTAAAGGGTACCATAAAATATACTCTCGGTTCTATTCTTTTCTGTGGCTCGTAGTCTATTATATTTTTATCAGCATCTCTAAGTGGTGTATATGTCCAGTTATAATTTATTGCAAAAACTAAAAAGGGATAAGGTTTATACCCGGTTTCAACGAATAAATAAGAGCGGTCATCAAGGGTAAAAAGATCTTTTTCATCTTTAATGTAAAGTTTATCATAACCTGTTCTAAGAATAAAAGGAAGCTCTTCCGGGATAATATCGCCGTACAGATGAAGTATACCGCTGTCTGAGACTTTATCCAGTCTCTGGTAACTGCCGAAAATATTGAAGGTACCCAGCACATTCACTAACAGCTCGCCGTAGTAACCATTCTCCGCAGGCATAAATGCAAGTTTTTGAGCTTTTGTAACAGGCGATGTTAAACTTTGAGAAGAGGCATCTGTCATGAATCTTTCAATTTCATAAAGTGAGTTAAAATAGGAAGGAATATATTGTTTCCCGTTGAACCTTCTTTCTAATTTAGCAGAAGCAGTTACAATTCCAAGACCTCCGAAATCAGCGATAATGCCGGCTGCGGCGCCGTTTCCGAAATCCAAAATCTTTGTATAATCTATATAAAGCGTCAGATCAAGCAAGCTGTTTGAGATAATCGGCAATCCCAGATCAAGACCCACAATGTTTATTGCCCCTTTATCATCTGTAACCTCAATATTTTTAGCAGCAGGATCATAAAGCGCAGAAATTACGCCGGCATACTTATGAAAATCGGAAGCAAATGTAACACCCAGCTCTAAATTTCCAACAATAGGAATAATTCCAAAATCGGTAAACTGCAGAGGTCTTACATATCCCCTGAATCCTGCTACTCCGGCTTCGGCAAACCAGCTGTAAATGGATTCAAAACCGAAATATCCGAAATCAACATCTAGTACAAGTCCAATTTTCCTAGTATCAAAGCTGGGACTATTATTATATAAATACATTATGCTGCCGTGTCCGAGGGTGTAGTAATCCAGCACGCCAAGTTTTATAAAAACCGGATCATTTTTTACTCCGTAGCGTACATATCTAATCAAACTCAGGTAGTCGGAAAATTCATTAAAATTTTCATTCCGCAAATTTCCGTTCTTGTCGATATCCAGCCTTAAATCCATGCCCACTCCGAAATTTGCATAAGATAATTCAGGTAAAAAGCGCAAGGTATAGTATGGTTCATCGTCAATCCACGTCAAACCGAATCCGCCTGCTATTTGTCCGCGGTTTTCTCTCGGATACTGTTCGAATTGAGCAAAAGAAAAGGATGGTAATAAAAAAATTAATAGAAAAATGGTAAAAGAATTCTTCATATTTCACCACATTAATGGATTAAAATAAAGATTGACGAAACTTTTATCTTGTAATTGCCAATTTTTGGGTTATGTTTTCTACTTTGCTTCCCTTTTTCAAAATAATTTTATAAAAATACACTCCATTTGCAAGAAAATCCCCGTCTTGATCCTTTCCGTCCCAGAAAAGGCGGTTAAAATCAAATTTCAGATCGCCGGAATGTGCCTCTATCTCCTTAACGAGTCTTCCCGCTATGGTGTATATTTTTATTTTAAACTCATCAGGAATTTGAGTCAGCTTAAAAGTAAAATAAGTATTTTCGGAAACAGGGTTAGGATAATTATATACATCTATAATTTTAACTTCGTTTGAAACTAAAAATCTTTTTTCAACCGCGGTCGAATCCGCAAAATTAGTAGTAACATCCTTAGCTACAACTCTAAGCAGGTGTTGACCTTCCGCAAGCTCCGGTTTATAGTCTATAATAACTTTAGGATTTTCATTATTAAATTCATAAGACAATTCCTGGTTGCCTGCAAAATAAACCGGATGCCCATTTAAGTAGATGCTTACCGAAGAGGTATCGGTAATAGGCAGCATGGAAGGATCATTAAGCTCTATTTTTATATCAGGATTTGATGAAATATATTCCCCGTCAAAAATGTCCGAACCGTCAAAAGTAACGGACAAGGAAGGTTTCGTTGTATCGGATAAAACATAAAATGGAGCCGAATAGTAGTTATTATCTTCGTACAGCTCTTTTACATGATTTGAATTATCTATGGAAATATAGAATGAATTTTCGCTTCCCCCGCTTAATGTACTGTAGGATAAGTTAAACAATTTATTTTGATCCGGATTAAGTGAGATAATTTTCTGCTCAAATATTATTTCCCTTGAATTATCCTGCTTAATAATTTCTACGGCAACATCAAAACTATCTGCCTCCGATCCGCCGGCGTTATAAACATAAAATCTTAAATTTGCATCTCCTCCCTGCTCGACTGTATCGTTGTCAACAGATACTACTTGATAATTTATTCCTAGTTCAGGAACACCTTTAAAATCTACACCGACTGAAAATACAGAAGGCGATTCAAACTGTTCATTTGAATTGAGCCTTGCTCCAATTCTTAATTCCGGATAAACGGCAGGATAAATATGCAGCAGAGAAGCGGTATTTCCAGAAAAAGATAAATTGGGCAGAGTATCAATTTGGCCGTCAGATTTAATCCCGACCGGGAAATAATCTATTCTTGAACCTGAGGGAATAGTATCAGTTTTCGTTAAGCTGTTCCATTCGGCGGAATTAATAATTTTAGGGAAAATTATAATTCCGCTTTTATAATTTACCTGCTTTGTGACGGATAGATTTGCTCCGACGGGGCCATCTTTTGAATATGCTTCCGGAACAGATCCTGCCGATGCACCTTTCCTTCCTATAATACACCACGAATCACGGTAGCCGATACTGTCTGCATACAAGCTCCCGAAAGTCTCAATTACTCTTCGCACCGGTGTACCCTTGCTGAAACCTAAAACAGACTGAGCTGCATCATCGGAAATCGTCATTGCTACTACTTTATTATCAGGAAGCGAGTTAAGATATGCAATAAGGGAATCATCGGAACTTGAGTTTTCCGTATAGACAAAAAATTTAAAATTCCCCGGTTCTAAGGTAAAAGTATCAATCTCAGCAGTGGCTATACCCCAATACGTTGTATTAGGAAGGGTCTCTGTTCCGTTAAATATTATGGAAGCATATTTTCCGGCAGCAGATCCTGCCGAATGGATTACCAGGCTGTTTACCGAGGAATTAATCTTCCAGGAATATCCGGAAGAATCGAAAACTGTATTTTTGTAATTAAATCCTTTATCATATGAATAATCAGCAAACCATTCGGAACTATTTTCCAGACCCCTGAATGAATAAACTTCCGACCATTCCGCTTGCGGATTATTTAATTTAGCTCTCCACCAATATCTTAGGGAGTGAATCAAACTATCAATCTGAATATCTGTAAAAAGAGTATCAAATCTGGCAGTAAAATTTTTAGAATTTGAAAAATTGGGATCAGAAGAAACAGAAACGAGCACCTCTTGGGGCATACCGGGAAAAAATAAAGTTGGATTTAATAATCTTATATGCCGCTTTAAAGAAGTGTAATATTTCTCGAACTCTATAGGCCTTATTGAAGTGGAATATACCGTGTACCTGAACTCAGCCGCATTATCTGTTTCGTAAATTTCATCAAAAAGTCCGGATTTATCTAATTCTACTACAAGCTTATGCTCGCCTACTTTTCCTTTTACGGGAACAGCAACAATTAAGGAATCAGCGAATAATGGGACGGGAATTTTTTTACTATGTTCGTATTTTACATTCTGCCAATTATCGGAAATAAAAATATCGAGTGAGTCACTTGTCGCTCTTCCAAAGTTATTTATTTTGATTTTTAAATAAACAGAATCGGTTTGATCACTCGGATTTGCTCCTATAATTTCAAAAGAGCTTTCAGATATTGAAAAATTCGGTTTTATGGGAGTTTTAAATCCAATTATAGGATCGCCGAATAGGAAATTACAATAATTAAATACTCTGTTGACATCACTGAAGCCGCTTTCATTAAACTGTTCAATTTTAGCTTGAAAATGTGCCTTTCCGATATTTAAGATTGAATCAAGCAGCAAATTCTTATAAAAGAAGTCAGGAAAACGGAGTGAAGTCGAGAGATATCCCCAGCTGGAATTGCTGCAATAGTTTATCGCTTGTCCATCCGGGGAACTAAGAATAAATAGCTCGCCGAATGCATCGATGTCGGGTTCCGCAAATTTTCCGGTAGAGCAGCCGAAATCAGTAATAAGCGGATTTCGATCGGAATAAATATTTTTCAGCGCGGAAACTGAAGTTATTCCATTATCCCAGGTTTGTGTACCGCTGTGTCCAATATAAGAGATAAAAAGTCCTCCCCTTCCAATAGCCTCATTTATCTGAGCCTGTGAATATGGTCCAAAGTTTGTAGGAGGATGAATAGTTTTATAAAAATGGATTCCCTCTCCGCCTACAGGGGCAGGTTTAACAACGTTGATTAAAAGACTTTCATTTACTTGCTTTATTTGGTCTAACTCCAGAGAATCATTAATATCTCCTCCGCTGAAAAAAAGATAGCGTTTATTCCAATCATCATAGCCTCTATTTAGATAAATCTGATGCTTCTGCATGTAGAAATAAACATCATTATTATTGGAGGCGGGAATTCTACCCACAAACATCTGCGGAATATTTATATTAAGAGTATCCCATGCAGCAAACCAGGCATCGCTCACTGGGTTACCAAATGAAGGGACGAGGTTCTTTCTGATTTTTTTATCAAGAGGAACAATAATTTTTTTATAATCGTAATTAGCATCTCCAACAAAATTTACGTATGCCGGCATCGGACTCTGCCAGCGCTTTGCAGCGGATTGAAGAAATTCCTTTACTGCTTCGGCATTATTATTTCCGTATGCAAATTCATCGTATATGTCATCAATATAAATTAATTCAGTTCTAAGGGGATAAGAGGATGAGATAAAATCTCTATAACTTGCAAGCGACTGTTTCAGCTCTTTGCTGGAAATTATTATATAATCAGCACCTCTCTGCGGATCTCTTAAATTCACAAATTCTTTTCGATAGACAAATCCTGGAGTTTTTATTTGGCTAACATTTATAAGCAAATAAGCATCACCGCCACTGACTGTATCTGTAAATGTAAAAGTGCCTGCAGAGAAATTATATGCAGTGACTCTTTTGTACTGAGGCTTAATTTTTGATAGGATTACGTTAGAGCCGCTGGAAATATTCGACAGAGCAACAACTTTAACCGAGGAAATTACGGAATCAGG
>JBLNGL010000316.1:0-5728 GCA_050264735.1 Ignavibacteria bacterium
TTTACAGGCAGAGCCGAAGAAATATCCAGCCTGAAGCCGCCAAAAGGATTATCGTGAGATTATCTCCATTTACATTAAAAGTCGGGGTTTTCGTGAACGAACCGGCAGAATTTATTAACAATACTGCTTCTGAAATGAAATTAAATGCGGTTCAGCTTCATGGAGAAGAAACTCCGGAATTTATTTCAGAGATAGAATTACCGGTGATCAAAGCTTTCAGAATAAACGGAAATTTTAATTATTCAGCTTTAAGCTTTTATGAAAATGCTTTCTGCCTGCTCGATTCATATTCTCCGGATGCATTCGGCGGAACCGGAAGGAGCTTTGATTGGGAGAAAATTCCTGATCGCCTAAGAGAAAAAATAATTTTGTCCGGGGGTGTTTCTTCAGAAAATATTGAATATATTTTCAAAGAAATAAAACCCAGGGCCGTCGATCTCTCGTCTTCGATTGAGAAAGAACCGGGCTGGAAAGACGAAAAAAAAGCAAGTGAGTTTTTTAAAAAAATAAATTCCCTAAGGAGATAAAAATGGTGATAATGATGAAACTTTCTGCACCTAAAGAAGATATTGAAAATGTAAGGCAGAAAATTCTTTCTAAAGGGTGCAGATTCCATGAAATATGGGGTTCGGAAAAACTGGCAATCGGTGTTACAGGTCAGACTACCGCATTAAGCGAAGAGGAATTCCTTATTATGAATTCAGTTGAAGAAGTGTACAGGGTTTCCAAGCCCTATAAGCTTGTAAGCCGGGAGGTAAAGTCGGAGGACACTGTAATTAATTTTAAAAGAAAGACAATCGGAGGGGAAGAACTTGCTATAATTGCGGGACCATGCTCCGTCGAAAGCCGGCAGCAAGTATTTGATATTGCCGGCGAGCTTAGGGAAATGGGTATTAGATTTTTTAGAGCAGGTGCTTATAAGCCCCGTTCAAGTCCGTATTCTTTCCAAGGGCTAAAAGAAAAAGGTCTGGAATTTCTTGCCGATGTAAAGAAAGAGCTTGGGATAATGATCGTAACTGAGGCTAAAGATACAAATACCCTCCCTTTAATTGCTGGTATTGCAGATATTATCCAGATTGGCGCAAGAAATATGCAGAACTTCTCTCTTCTTGAAGAGGTAGGGGAGCTTACGAATCCGGTTCTTCTAAAACGAGGATTAGCTGCAAGCATTGAAGATCTTTTGATGAGTGCGGAGTACATTCTGTCCCAGGGAAATTATAATGTTATTCTTTGTGAGAGGGGAATCAGAACATTTGAAACTCAAACAAGGAATACGCTAGATCTGAATGCAATTCCGGTAATTAAAAAACATTCACATCTACCAATTATTGTGGACCCCTCACATGGAATCGGAATATGGGACAAAGTACCGGCAATGGCAATGGCTGCAGTAGCCTGCGGGGCACACGGACTTATGATTGAAGTCCATAATCATCCCGACAAGGCTTTATCCGACGGATTTCAATCACTGACACCAAAAAATTTCAAATTGCTTCTTGAGAAGATTGAACAGCTTGCTCCAATTGTAAATAAAAGAATGGAGCTGCATGCACAGCTCAATTAAATATAATTTCCCTGACAAAAATGGGAAGTTCGGAAAATACGGCGGAAAGTATGTGCCGGAAACCTTAATCACTCCTTTGCATGAATTGGAAGAGACATATTTAAACTTAAAGGATGATCCCTCATTTCAAGAGGAATTAACCCTTCTTCATAAAAATTATACCGGCAGACCCACACCGCTTACCTTTGCAGAAAATCTTACAAAATTGTACGGAAGAGGAAAAATTTATCTTAAGAGGGAAGATCTCTGCCATACCGGAGCTCATAAAATCAACAATACACTTGGTCAAATTCTGCTTGCAAAAAAGCTTGGCAAGAAAAGGATAATTGCTGAAACCGGTGCAGGTCAGCACGGAGTGGCAGCGGCTACGGTTGCCGCAAAATTCGGGCTCATGTGCGTTGTTTACATGGGCGAGGTTGACATGGAACGGCAAAGCTTAAATGTATTCCGAATGAAGCTGCTTGGTGCTGGAGTGATTCCCGTAAAATCAGGAAGCAAAACATTAAAGGATGCAACAAATGAGGCAATTAGAGATTGGGTTACCAATGTCCGCGATACTCATTATATAATCGGATCCGTAGTTGGTCCGCATCCGTACCCGCTGATTGTAAGAGATTTTCAATCTATTATCGGAACTGAAACAAAAGAACAGATACTTCAGGCAGAAGGGAAATTACCCGACTATATTCTTGCCTGTGTCGGCGGAGGGAGTAATTCAATCGGCATATTTTATCCTTTCATTAATTCTAATTCTAAACTTATTGGAATTGAAGCTGCAGGATTGGGACTGAATACCGATCAGCATAGTGCAACTCTTTCATTAGGAAAAGAAGGAATTTTTCATGGAATGAAAACTTACCTGATCCAGGATGAATTTGGTCAGGTGGCTCCCGTCCATTCAATTTCTGCCGGTCTTGATTATCCAGGAGTAGGACCGGAGCATAGTTTCCTGAAAGATGAATTACTAGTAGAATATGGTTCAATTACGGATGAAGAAGCTTTAAAAGCTACAAAACTTTTATCAACATATGAAGGAATAATTCCAGCATTGGAGACTGCTCATGCTGTTGCATATCTTGAATATCTAATGCCGAAAACAAAAATTCAAGATATAATCATAGTAAACATAAGCGGAAGGGGAGACAAAGATCTGAATACTATAAAGGATAAATTAAACGGGAAAATGTAGATAAATTTTAAATTCAGCATTATAAAAGGGAGCTCTATTGTCTTTCATATCGGATTATATAAAAGAAAAGAACCGGAGAAATGAAAAAGTGCTTTCCGTTTTTCTCACCAGCGGTTTTCCGCATAAAAATAATTTCGTTCAAATGACTGCGGATATCTTAAATGCCGGAGCAGATATCCTTGAAATAGGTTTTCCGTTCAGCGATCCTTTAGCCGACGGCCCGACAATTCAGCATTCATCCTTTGCAGCACTGCAGCAGGGGATAAATATTCAGAATACTTTTTCCTTTGTTGAAGAAATCAGAAGAAAATCTGAGAAGCCGGTAATTTTAATGGGATATGCTAACCCGGTGTTAAAATACGGGCACAAAAAATTTACCTCGGATGCAGTAAACTGCGGAGTCAACGGAGTGATTATTCCGGATGTCCCTATCGATGAATATGAAAATTTTTTTGATAATTCTTTCAACGGCCTGGATGTAATACTTTTAGCAACACCGACTACTCCCGATAACAGGGTTAAAAAGCTTGATGAACTAAGTCAAGGATTTCTTTATTATGTAAGCATGACCGGCACAACCGGGAAACAAATCCGCGATACTGCTGAAATACAAAACCAGCTTAAAAAGATTTCCGGATTGGTTACAAAAAATCCGCTTTTAATAGGTTTCGGCATTTCTTCCCCGGAAGATGTTAAAATGTTTTCACCATACTGCAGCGGAGTTATTGTGGGAAGCGCAGTAATTAAATCTTTAATTAACAACAATGGTGATTATCAAAATTCAATAGCACTTGTCAGGGATCTTAAAAAAGCTTTAATAGCAGAGTAAGAATCTGAATCAGGTGATTTTACAAATTATCTCAATTTCAACAGCGGCATTTCTGGGAAGTTCATTCACACCGACTGCGCTTCTTGCATGTTTTCCTTTTTCACCGAAAATTTTTTCAAGAAGGTCCGAAGCACCGTTTGCTACTTCCGGCTGGTTAGTAAAACCTTCCGCACTGTTTACAAAAACTGCAACCTTTACAATCTGCTCAATTCTATCTAAGTTGCCTATTACACGTTTTACAGCAGCCAGGCAGTTTAAAATGCAAATCTCAGATGCTTTTTTCGCTTCGTTTTCTTTTAAATCCTTACCTACTTTACCGGTATATTTCAGCTCTCCTTTTACAGAAGGAATTTGTCCTGCGGTAAATACAAAATTGCCGGCAAATACTGCAGGGACATAAGCTGCTAAGGGTCTTGCAGCCTCAGGAAAATCAAAACCGAGTTCCTTGACTTTCTCTTCTATCATCTTAACTCCTTCTTTAGTTAAGTTTTAGTAAATTTGAAAAAGGTTAATGCAAAATATCAATTTAAAAGGAAATAATATGATCGATAAGAAATTTAATGAATTTGTTGAAATTGTGAGAAGACTCAGGAATGAATGCCCGTGGGATAGAGAGCAGACAAATGATTCAATCAAAGCTAATACTATTGAGGAAGCATATGAAGTCGTTGAAGCAGTCGATAATCATGATTATGATGAATTGAAAAAAGAGCTTGGCGATTTGCTTCTGCATGTAGTTTTCCATTCAATTATTGCAGAGGGAGACGGTATGTTTAAATTAGAAGAAGTTATTGAGTCGATTCAGGATAAACTAATCAGAAGACATCCTCATGTTTTTGGAGAAATTCAGGTTTCCGGTCCTGAAGAAGTGAAAAAGAACTGGGAAGCAATTAAACTTTCGGAAGGAAGAAAATCAATTTTAGAAGGAGTGCCTAAAGAGATGCCGGCTCTGCAAAGGGCATTCAGGCTCCAGGAAAAAGCTTCCAAAGTTGGTTTTGATTGGGAAAAGAAAGAAGATGTCTGGAAAAAAGTGATTGAAGAAATTGAGGAGATGCACAAAGAAGAAATCAAAAGTCAAAAGTCCCGCCAAAGGCGAGGCTCGCCAAAGGCGGCAAAAATCAAAAATGAGATTAATGAAGAATTGGAGAATGAAATTGGAGATGTATTTTTTGCCTTGGTTAATTATTCCAGATTTTTAGGAATAAATCCCGAGAATGCTTTGCGCAGGACAAATAAAAAATTTATAAAGAGATTTAATTATGTCGAAATGAAAATATCCGATTCAGGAAGAGAATTGAGGGGTTCAACTTTAGATGAAATGGACAAATTCTGGAATGAAAGTAAAAATATTATTAAAGATGAATAATATATTGCTTCACTTTTCATGCTTTTCGTAAGCATCAATAATATCTTTTACAAGCTTATGTCTTACCACATCAGATTTTTCAAAATATATAAAACCCACTCCCTCTATTTTACTTAAAATTTCCTTTGCCTGGATGAGCCCGCTTACAGTCTTGGGCGGCAGGTCGATCTGGGTTATATCCCCTGTGATAATTGCTTTGGAGTTTGCACCAAGCCTGGTGAGGAACATTTTCATCTGGATTGCTGTAGCGTTCTGTGCTTCATCAAGTACTTGATATTTCTACAAATGTCCGCGCAGGCTGGATAAAGGAAACTTTCATCAGTGTTGGAGTTATTATTACTCTGTAATAGTTTTTATTATTTTCTTATGTCCCCTGTATAAAATGATCTGATTTCCAATTTCTGACTTATAACCGGGGAAGTATTCTTTTTAATTATATTCCACACAAATATTTTTAATCCTGTTCCGATAATCCGCATCCAAAAGGAATAAAGTGTTATGAAAACTTACCTTTACCTGACCTTGCTCTTTTTTTCTTTTTGCTGGCTGATTTATTGCTGCAATCTGCCCCGCCAGGATAAACGGGTCAATATCATTTATATTACTGCTGATGATTTCGGATACGCCGATCTGAGCAGTTATGGCAGGAAGGATTACCAGACACCAGTTTTAGATGCTTTTATAAAAGAGGGATTAAAATTTACCCAGGCTTATGCAGCAGCTCCTGTCTGTACTCCTACCCGCGTGGCTTTTATGACTGGAAAGTATCCTGCAAGAACC